>JAKSLO010000032.1 GCA_024401185.1 Bacteroidaceae bacterium
ATATAGCGCCAGCCTTCGGTAAAGGGGGCTGGCGCTCATCTTAGACAAGAACAATAGACACAAGACAATATGACTATCGTAGAACGCTTTCTGAAATACGTGTCGTTCGACACACAATCAAGCGAGGAGGCACAGGGTTGCCCCTCCACCGACAAGCAATGGCGCTTGGCAGAGTATCTGCGCGACGAACTCACCCAGCTCGGTCTGACTGAGGTAGAGCTCGATGAGCACGGCTACCTCTACGCCACCCTACCCGCCAATACAGACAAGGCCGTGCCCACTATCGGCTTTATTGCACACATGGACACCAGCCCTGATGCCAGCGGCAAGGACGTGAAGCCCCGCATCGTGGAGAACTACGACGGCGGCGACATCGTTCTGGACGAGGAGGCAGGTATCGTGACCTCTCCCCGCAAGTTCCCCGAGCTCAAGCAGCACGTGGGCGAAGACATCATCGTGACCGATGGCCACACCCTGCTCGGCGCCGATGACAAGGCCGGCATAGCCGAGATAGTACAGGCCATGGTCTATCTCATGGAGCACCCCGAAATTAAACACGGCAAGATTCGCGTGGGCTTCAATCCCGACGAGGAGATCGGCATGGGCGCACATCTATTTGACGTAGAAAAGTTCGGCTGCGATTGGGCCTACACCATGGACGGCGGCGAACTGGGCGAACTGGAGTTTGAGAACTTCAACGCCGCCAGCGCCAAGATCGACATTACCGGCGTGAGCGTACACCCCGGCTATGCCAAGGACAAGATGATCAACGCCGCTCTGGTGGCAGCCGACCTCATCACCGTAATGCCCGACACCGAGATTCCCGCCATGACGGAGGGCTATGAGGGCTTCTTCCACCTCACTGGCGTACAGGGCGGCGTGGAGAAGGCCACGGTCAACTACATCATCCGTGACCACGACCGTCAGCTCTTTGAGCAGCGCAAGCAGTACATTACCGATATCGTCAACGCCATGAACGACCGCTATGGCAAGGGTACCCTCCAGCTCACCCTCAGCGATCAGTACTACAATATGCGTGAGATGATAGAGCCCTGTATGCACGTCATCGACATTGCCAAGCAGGCCATCGCCGAGGCTGGCGCAGAACCCCAGGTACGTGCCATCCGTGGCGGCACGGACGGTGCCCAACTGTCATTCAAGGGTCTCCCCTGCCCCAACATCTTTGCAGGTGGATTAAACTTCCACGGCCCACATGAGTTCCTTCCCATACCTAATATGGAGAAGGCCATGCAGACCGTGGTAAACATCTGCCGCATCACGGCAGAGAGATAATAGGTAGGTTCTACCAATACTTAGAACATCATGCCGCTGCGCACCTGTTCCACCTTTTCGACGGGACAGAAGCGGCGAGCAATGGCAAAGCCAAAGTCGCAGGCAGCAGCAGGCCCTTTGGCCGTAATAAAGGAGTCATCTTCCTCCACGAGAGTGGCAGTGTAGGTGGCTCCTTCGAGTTGATCCTCAAAGCCAGGATAGCACGTAGCGCGGTGACCCTTGAGCAGGCCGAGCTGCCCCATACCCATGGGGCCAGCACAGATGGCGCAGCACAATCCACCACGGGCAGCCTGAGCCGCCAGAGCGTGCTGAACACCCGTGTGGGCAGCCAGCGTTGCTGCACCAGGCATACCACCTGGCACGATGAGGGCATCAGCCTCTGTGAGGTCCACCTCATCAAAGAGCGTCTCAGCTACTACGGGCACACCATGGGCACCCTCAACAATGATTTCGTCACTCACGCTCACTGTGGTCACCTCGAGACCACAGCGGCGCAGAATATCAACAGGGGCGAGGGCTTCGACCTCTTCGAAGCCGTCGGCAAGAAATACGTATATCATCAGTTTACTTGCGCGTTGCGCGGATTAGATAACAAATCAGGAGGAGGTAGCAGGCGAGGGACAGGAGCTGACCATAGGTACTGGTGCTCCACTCACCACCCTGGATGAGCCAGTCGCAGCCAAAGAAGGTGAGAGCCGTGCTCACAACACCCAGCAGAGCACCACCGGCTATGAAGCCAGAGGAGAGCAGTGTGCCACGTTCAACACGAGCCAAATTGACCTTCTCGTCCTTGCTGCGGCTACCGACAAACCAGTTGACAGCACCACCCACGAGCAGAGGGAGGTTGAGCTGCAAGGGGATGAACATGCCCAGAGCAAAGGCCAGAGAGGAGATGCCGCAGTAGTTCAGCACAAGGGAGATTACTGCACCAATGCCATAGAGCATCCAGGTCTGACTGCTCATACCACCATTCATCAGAGGCTCGATGACACCCGCCATGGCACGCGCCTGAGGAGCAGCCATCACATCGGAGTTGGTCTCCGTGAAGCCATACACCTCGTTGAGCAGCATGATTACACCTGCTGCCGTGGCGGCACTGACGAGGATACCAAGGAACTTGAAGGTCTGCTGCTTGGCGGGAGTACTGCCGAGCCAGTAGCCTATCTTGAGGTCGGTCACAAAAGCGCCTGCACTGGACAGTGCCGTACATACCACGCCACCCATGATGAGCGCTGCCACCATACCACCCGTGCCGTTCAGGCCGATGGCAGCCATGATGAGAGAGGCCATGATGAGTGTCATCAGGGTCATGCCGCTCACGGGGTTACTGCCGACGATAGCAATGGCGTTGGCTGCCACAGTGGTGAAGAGGAACGCAATGACAAACACAATAACGAGGGCCACCACACTATAGAGCAGGGGCTGGCTCTGGAGGGCCATTACGTCGAGATAGAAGAAGAGGGCGGTGGCCATGAAGGAAAGGAAGATGCCGAGCACGACAACCTTCATGGAGATGTCACGTTGTGTGCGCTCTGTACGGTCGGCACTGGCATTCTTGCCAAAAGCCTGACCGATCAGGCCAAAACTGCTCTTGATAACCGCACGACTGTTCCACACGCCGATAAGACCGGCCATCGCGATACCACCGATACCGATGCTCTTGGCGAACTGGAAGATCTGTCCGGGGCTGGCCATGGCGGCTGTCACGCCATTGACGACCTCCATGTCGGGGAAGAGTAGTGCCAGTGCGGGTACAACAACCCACCACACCAGTACGGAACCAGCACACATGATGGCTGCATACTTGAGACCCACGATATAACCCATGCCGAGCAGGGCGGCACTGGTGTTGCAGGAGAAGAAGAGCTTGGTCTTCATCGAGGCGGCCTCGCCCCAGGCACAGAAACTGCTGGTGAAGTTCTCGGCCCATGTTCCAAAGGTTGCGACGCAAAAGTCGTACAAACCACCTATGAGGGAGGCTATAACCAGAGGTTTGGCCTGTGAGCCCTCACCCTCGCCACTGATGAGCACCTGCGTGCTGGCTGTGGCCTCGGGGAAGGGGTACTCGCCGTGCTTCTCCTTGACGAAGTACTTGCGGAAAGGAATGAGAAAGAGGATGCCCAGCACGCCACCCAGAAGGGAGGACATGAACACCTCGAAGAAATTGACGCTGATGTTCTCCGTGGGGAACTTGGACTGCAGAATGTAGAGGGCAGGCAGGGTGAAGATAGCACCCGCCACGATCATACCGGAACAGGCACCGATGCTCTGTATCATTACGTTCTCGCCCAGGGAGTCCTTGCGTTTGAGGGCGCTGGCCAGACCTACGGCTATGATGGTGATAGGAATGGCGGCCTCAAACACCTGACCCACCTTGAGTCCCAGATAGGCCGTGGCGGCACTGAAGATAACAGCCATCAGCAGGCCCAGACAGAGTGACCAGGCGGTCACCTCCTTGGGGTTAGCCTTGGCGGGCATGAGGGGTTCATACTCTTCGCCAGGGCGCAGAGGGCGCATGGCGTTCTCGGGTAGTTTTGTGTTGCTCATATAGTTATTTTGTGTTGCTCATATAGTTATTATGGGTTAGTTTGCGCGCAAAATTACGCAAATCCATGCAAATGGCAAAGGAAAAGATGGTTTAGTTCAAAAAGATTTTGTATTTTTGCGACTTAAAACTACTTCATTTTATGCTCACAGTTACAATCTACTCTTTCTCCTACAAGCGCGGAATACCCGCCGACGAGAGTGGCAACGGCGGTGGTTACGTCTTTGACTGCCGTGCTCCCCACAACCCCGGTCGCTACGATGAGTACAAGCAACTCACGGGCCGCGATGAGGCGGTCATCCGCTTTTTGGAGGAGGACGGCGAGATTCTGCCCTTCCTCGACCACATCTATGCGCTGGCCGACTTCCATGTACAGCGCTATATTGACCGCGACTTTACCCACCTACAGTTTGCGTTTGGCTGCACGGGTGGCCAGCACCGTTCTGTCTATTCGGCTGAACATCTGGCTCTGCATCTGCATGAGCGATTTGGCGGACAGGTGCACATACACCTCATTCACCGCGAACAGGGCATCGACACAATAATTTCGTAGTTTTCGCGTTATATCAGTATGCGCAGAGTCCTCACCATCGCCCTACTCTCCCTTCTCGCCCTCTCCACTGTGGCGCAGAAGCGCTGCCGCGTGTTCGGTACGGTGAAGGACGACAGCGGCGCACCCATCGAACTGGCTGCGGTTCGTGCACTGGGCACACTCAATGCCACGACGACCAATCTGCGCGGCCACTACTCCATCTACATCGGTGCAGAGGACAGCGTCACACTGCAGTACTCAATGATTGGCTACGAGACACGCAAGCGTACCCTCATCCGTCCGCAGGCAGACTCGCTGCGCATTGACATCATGCTACCCGTCTATGGTCAGTCACTCGGCACGGCTGAGGTGCGTGGACAGGGCATACAGACAAGCACGACACAAAAAATCACCATGGTGGACTCCCACCTGCAGCCCTCCACCACTGGCAATGGTGTGGAGGAGATCATCGCCACACAGGCTGGCGTAAGCACGCACTCGGAGTTATCCTCACAGTACAATGTGCGCGGCGGCTCTTTTGACGAGAACTGCGTGTATATCAACGGCTTTGAGATTTATCGTCCCATGCTCGTGCGCTCTGGCCAGCAAGAGGGCCTCAGCATCATCAACAGCGATATGGTGGAGAGCATCGGCTTCAGCTCCGGCGGTTTTGAGGCCAAGTACGGCGATAAGATGTCCAGCGTACTTGACATTACCTACCGTCGTCCAGAGAAGTTCGAACTCGCGGCCAACGCCTCCCTGCTCGGTGCAGGTGTATATCTCGGTCTGGGCAACAAGAAGGTGTCGTTCATGGGTTCCCTGCGCTACAAGACCACAGGCTACCTCCTCGGCTCGCTGGACACGGATGGCGACTACGACCCCAACTTTCTGGACTACCAGATGATGTTCTCCTACCGTCCCTCCCGCCGCTGGTCTATGGAAGCGTTGCTGAACTACTCCGACAACCGCTACAACTTTACACCTCACGAACGTACCACAACCTTTGGTACGATAGACAATCCGCACATGCTGCGTGTCTATTTTGATGGTTGGGAGAAGGACTTCTTCCGCACCTTCTTTGGTGCCGCCAACATCACCCACCACTTCAACCCCGACACCTATCTTGCCCTGCAGTTCTCCAGCTATGCCACCAAGGAGCAGGAGGCCTACGACATTGCGGGCGAGTACTGGATAGACCGCGACACCGAGCTCTCCCCCATGGGTGTGGCCACCTACATGGAACATGCCCGCAACCTGCTGCGTGCCAAGGTATTCAACACGGGTCTGCGTTTCCGCACCAAGCTGACGGGGCACACCCTGCAGGCGGGCCTCAACTTCTCCGCACAACACATTATAGAGAATGCACGCGAGTGGGAGATGCGCGACTCCATGGGCTACTCCCTGCCCCATGACCCCGACGCCCTCCGTCTGGTCTATGCGCTCTCCGTCCCCCATCAGGAGATGTCGGCCAACAAGCTGGAGTTCTTTGCTCAGGATGCATGGCGACTGCGCTCCAAGGTGGGACTGTTCAACCTGACTTATGGACTGCGCTTTACCTACAACCAGTGGAACCACGAGCCACTCTTCTCTCCGCGTGTGAGTGTAGGTTTCTTGCCAGCCAAGAACGATCGTTGGGTGGCCCGACTGGCCTGGGGTCTGTACTACCAGACACCCTTCTACAAGGAGCTGCGCGACACCACCCTCACAGGCGGCATAGCCACCGTGCGCCTCAACCACGACATCAAGTCGCAGCGCTCCATGCACCTCGTCATGGGCGGCGACTACAACTTCAGCCTCTTTGGCCGCCCCTTCAAGTTCACTACCGAAGCCTACTACAAGCACCTTAGCAATCTTATCCCCTATAGTGTGAATAATGTGCGCGTCGTGTATTATGGCCGCAACATGAGCCGTGGCTATGCCACAGGACTTGATTTCAAGTTGTTTGGCGAGTTCGTAGAAGGCAACGACTCTTGGATTACCTTCTCGCTCATGTCCACCAGGGAAAAGATGGACGGCGTGTGGCTCCCCCGCCCCACCGACCAGCGTTATTCGCTCAATTTGCACTTCACGGACTACTTTGCCCGCACAGGTCCTTGGAGCCGTTGGACGGCCACCCTGCGCGCCGCCTTTGCCGATGGTCTTCCCTTCGGGCCTCCCCACACTGACCGCCATCAGCAACGCTTCCGTGCTCCCGCCTACAAGCGTGTCGATTTTGGACTGAGCTACTATATCATCAAGCCCGGCACCTACCGCCGCGATGGGCGCCGTCACCGTCTGCACAGCTGCATACTCGGTCTGGACTGCTTCAATCTCCTGGGCATTTCCAACGTCAACTCCTATCTCTGGGTCACCGACATCAGCAACGTGCAGTACGCCGTGCCCAACTATCTCACAGGCCGCCTCATCAACGCCCGCCTCTCCATTAGGCTCTGAATACTTTTCCCTTTAAGCACAAGCTATAATCCTTAAACTTTAAACCTTAAACCTTAAACTAAAAAGTGCTCATCGACTCCCTTTTTCTGCTGTGTCCACTCACAGAGTTGCCCCTGCTTGACCGAGGGGCCCGCATGGATATGCTCGACTACTATGAGGCGCGCATGGAGGCTCGTGGCACTAATCGTATGGGGGGCATCTCCCTGCTAACCGAAAAGACCGACAGCACCCTCACCCTCCGTCTGACCGACGTCAGTACCTGGCAGATGGAGATTCTCCCCGCCACTGGCAAGAAAGCACCCTCCCCCACCCTTCGTTGCACCCACACCCTCACCGTCCCCGGCCTTCCCGACCGCAAGACCATCCACCTCTACGACACCAACTGGGTGCGCAAAGATGAAAAGAAGAAGAGGGTTCTTCCTCCCTCACAGACTTTACGATTTAAGAGTTAATATTCAATTTCTTTCTGTAGTTGTGCATCCGCATATAATGGGAGAATGCGGCTCCAATCTCCCTGATATTTAGCCAATTTCTATTTCAAAGAGGCAAGGATATCTGTTTTTATGTAATCAAAATCCTTCAGATTACGGAGGAGAAAGATCAGTTCCAGAGCTTCCCCCAACTTTTCTTCATTAAGCCAGGCATCTATCTCAAAGTGCTGTTCAACAAAGTCTCTTTTGTATTCATTTTTATTAACTTTCTATTTCACTTCCACCAGAAAACCCGTGACTGGGTAGTAGATGAGGCGGGCCTTGACAGTCTTCTTGCCGTCAGCC
This sequence comes from Bacteroidaceae bacterium, assembly GCA_024401185.1. Taxonomy (GTDB): domain Bacteria; phylum Bacteroidota; class Bacteroidia; order Bacteroidales; family Bacteroidaceae; genus Physcousia. The sequence goes on from JAKSLO010000032.1 coordinate 7,580, forward strand.
TCAAGGGCACGCTGATAGCAGTCGAGCTGGTCACCGTGGCGGCCGGCGTAGTGCTCACTCTTGGGGCGGAAGATGTGGGCGTAGTTGGAGGCACACGTCTTGTAGTCCACCACAATGTAAGCGTCCTCGGTTTCCCACACGAAGTCGATGAAGCCACTCACATAGTGCCCCCCGTCATCGAGGTGGCGGAATGGCATCTCATGGATGCGGCGCACAGCCTTGCCGTAGGTTTGCTCCAGCTGGCTGACGAGAAAATGCCAGGCGTTGATGAGCATTTCGGGCTGCGGCATATTTTTCGGAGTGAAACCATAATCGCTGCGCAGCGCCTCAATAGCCTCCTTGCCAATCCCGTCGTCCATACAACAGAACACCTGATGGATGAAGTCGCCCATTCGGGCATAGGCCTCACGGTCTTTGGCCACCGTTTCAGGAATGCGCTGTTCCTTGTCGTTCAGCACGCGACCTAATTCGTGCGGTGTCGTTCCAGCATGCGAGGGAGAGAGGTCGCGGAAATGGTCGAGAGCGGAAAATGCGGCAGCAATGTCGATTACCTGTTTTTGCTCCTGCTGCGGCATGGGCATCAAGTTCTCCAGGTCAAGGCGTTCGATGGCTACAGGAATGCCGATGCCGAGCACATCTTGCTGCGGCGCATCAGTAAGCGTCTGCTGAACGCTGTCAAGACCTGTGCTGCGGAACCAATTCAGGTCAATAGTACCTTCCTTTCCCTTTGCAGCAAGGATGAGGATGTTGCGAGCTCGCGTCACACCCACATACAGCAGTCGTGCCTGCTCTTGCTTCTCAGCCTCGCAGATAGCCTCCCATCGGGGATGCTGCTGCAGACGAGAGATGATGGCTGACGAGAGTGAGGAGCGGCCACTTGTATAGACATTGCGCACGAGCGAGATGGTCATAGGCGGATTAGGGCATTCAGGCGTAGGGAGTTGCTCGCGATGGTTATGGCAACCGAGTACGCAGCGCTTAGCTATCTTCTCCACACCCTGTGCGTCCTGGTCAAGCGAGAGCATAATGACCACTTTCCACTCCAAGCCCTTCGACTTGTGGTAAGTATAGAGGCGCACGCCACTGTTGTCGGCCGCTCCCTTCTGGCACTGGTTGCAGAAGTACTCGATGAACCCCGCCACCGTAGCCGGACGAGCAAGCCTTGTGGCACTCTCCTCATACTTCCGGGCTAAGTCAATGAACACCTGAAGGTTGGTCTCCTCGGCATTGGCGTTCTCCCAACGATGCACGAGGGCATAGAGGTCACACTCGATAATCATCGATTCGAGCATCGCGCTCACGCTCTGTGCCTTGATCTCCGAGCGGAGGGCAAAGAGGCGCTGCAGGATGGGGAGCGACTTGAGGTAATGCTTGTGTTCGCTGGCCTCAAGGGCGAGATTGTCCAGACGTTCCTCGATGATGCGCGTCACATGGTAGCCCGGTTCGGTGAGGTAAGCCACCTCTGCACGCGCCAGCATATTGTAGGGAGTCATCATCAGGGTGAGCAGCGCTTTGATAAGGCGGCCTGTACGAGAGTCCTTGATGTTATCATTCTCGCGGCAGACAGGAATGTCGAGCTCGCGGAGTTCTTCGGCGAGATCGTCGAGATCACTGTTGTTACGCGCCAGCACCGCCACATCCTTACAGTCGAGACCTTCGCGCAAAATAAGTTGCTGAATCTGCAGGGCAAGATCTTTATCCTTACCCCATTGCCAAAGGCGCAACGGACTCGCCACGGGAGTATAGTTGCCGTTCTCCTCTGGCATCTTAAGCGTTACATCACCCATACCCTCGAAGACTTTCGAGAAGATAGCGTTGGAGAAGTTGACGAGCGGCTCTATCGAGCGATACGAATGCTCAAGCGTCTGTTTTTCTTCGATGCTATCAGCCACAGCGGTGGTCAGTTCGGTGTCGGAGCCACGGAAACCGTAGATAGCCTGTTTCTTGTCGCCCACATAACAGGTGTCAATGAGTTCGCTGAGCTTCTGGAAGATACGCACCTGCATGGGGTTGGAGTCCTGGAACTCATCCACATACAGGGTGCTATAGCGTGCCTGTATATCCTCGCGCACCTCGTCCATATTGAGCAGTTGAAGGAACATCTCCTCCATATCGTTGAAGTCAATGAGGTGGTGCTCGTCCTTGAACTTGCGGTAGATGCTGCGCCAATCCTTGGCAAGGCGGAAGATGATCTTGGCATACTCGCGGTGGTCGGTGGCGATGTCAGCGGGAAAATTTATCAGTTCGCTGCTCCATTCAAGAAAATCCTTGTAAGATTCTCCCAATTTACGGTCCATTATAATGTCGGCCAATTGCTTCACATCATCAACTGAAGGATGATGTATGTCGAGCGACATTAGAAACTCCAGTTGTTTCTCCTTCTTGGCACTTTTCCGTGCAGCATTGACGGTGTCTAAAAGAGCGTTGTAGACGATGCAAAGGTCTATGGGAGGATTGTTGAGGCTGACTCCTTCTTTGGGATCCAGCAGTTTCACAAAACTTTCGGTTGTCTCGTTGAGGCTCTTGTCAAGCTGTTCGTCAGTGATGTTGTACCACTGCATATAGTCGAGCACCGAACAAAGGTCACCCTTCCAGAATTCATAGTTGAAGCCGCTCTTGTGTCCACCGAAAGAATAGGTAATATTGTACTTCTCGCAGTAGCGGTAGAGCACAGCCTTGTCAGCCTTGGTGAGGATGCCACGCAGCGACTGGTCGCGGAAGATTTGCAGTTCGTCCTCTTCGAGGGCACAAGCATCGGGCATAATACCGAGGAGATACCAGTATTTCGTCAGGAATGTGTTCGCCACGGAGTGGACGGTGCCGATGAGGGCGTGCTCCATCTGCTGTGCCTCGCGGGGAAGACCGATTTTGATGAGTTCCTTCTTAGCCTTCTCGCGCAACTCCTGCGCTGCTGCCTTGGTGAAGGTGGTCATGATGACCTGCTCCGGACAAAGTCCCTCTTCCTTCACTCTGCGTGCCACTTCGGTAGTGACGGTATATGTTTTGCCGGAACCGGCTCCAGCGGTGATGAATCGTTTCATAATATATTATAAATGAGTCGTGGTTAGAGGGTAAAACATTTGTAGTCGGAGTAGCGATTCTCAGCCTTCTTTGGGTCGCGTTTTCCGTCCTGCTCCAACGGAAGCACCCCCGACTTTTGGGCATACTCGATTTCAGTTATCGGCATTAGTTCAGCCGTTTCAATATGACCGCTCGAAATCTCCTCGCGGCGTACCTTATAGCCCTCGCGCAACATACTCATGATATCATCATCGCTCATGGGAACAATATGTTCGATATTGTCACCAATAAAGTCATCGCTTGTCACAAGATGGCCCGCAGGCATGACAAAGAATGCAGTGCGTGCAGCTTCGGGATGATTGTCATGCTGCTGGAGCATGGCCTGGTAGATGGCCAACTGCGCGGCACGGTTCTCCTTCACAGCATCCTGGTATTTGTTCTTCGTCGTTGTCCACTTGAGGTCGAACACCACATCATTGCCCGCCTTGTCGCGCAGCAGCATATCGATGTAGCCCTTCAGCATGACACCATGCTCGAAACCGATATCTTGAACCTCTTCCTGCTCGCACTTCACAACCGTCAGGCCGTTTGCCGAAATTACCTCTGCCAGCTGCTTCACACACCTCTGCAGTTGGTACTGCAGTTTGTCGCGATCAAGGTGGTACTCGGGCCGCAGCAGGAGGGCTCCCTTCTTGGCCAGAGCAGCGTTGAAGGCCTGGCCATAAGCGTTCAGCACATCAACAGCAAGATTGCTACCAGCGTGCTTTGTGAAGAGCTGTTCGATGGTTTCGTGGGCCACATTGCCCATTGTGAGCGACATCAGGATCTCCGTCGGACTCTTCTCGGAGAAGCCAAGGGTATAATTCATGAAGTAGTCAAGCGGATTCTGAAGCAGCTGTGACAATGCAGAGAAACTCTCCTGCTGCCTCCATACTACGGGATGAGCCACAGCATCGAATTTCACCTCTATTGCATCCTCCTCGCGGTGATTGTCCGCCTTCTCTATGGGGCATGAAGGCAACTGATCAAATAGCGCATCGTCGCATATCACCTCAACATCATCACCCAACTGCAGACGCAGCGGATGTGTCGGCAAATCGGTTGCCCCTTGTCGCTTGCAGACGATGAAGGTTATTTGCTCCGTCGTCATGTGGAGCGGCATCTCGAGGACAAAGTTGTGGAAGTTCGTCTCAGCCTCCTTCGTCCATAGGATGATGCCCGCTTCACGCAGACCTTCAGCCTCGCGTGGTGAAAGGAAGTCGGTAGAGAGCGCGGCATTGACATCGCCATAGAAGTCACACCATACAGCAGACTGCACAGGACTAACAATGCTTGCCGGCGAGGTGACCACATTGCGACAGCCCACCTGTGCGTTATATTGGCGGTAATCGCTCGTCTCGTAGAGCGATTGTGCCCATTGCTGCAAGGTGGTGAAACGAAGGTCGGGACCTGCTGATTCGATAATCTCTTGCAGCGCCTCTATCATAACAACGACATCCTGCAACTGGGCGATACGAAGGTCGTCTGGGCGCAATGCGACAAGCCTTATGGCACGGGTGGCAGCATAGTTCTTTATGTTGTCGAGGAATGTAGTAAGCGCCTTGATGTCAATATCATCGTTTTCTTCCACCAGGCACTGCACATTATCATCATTCTGCAGGTCAAAGGGCAGATATATGCTGTATTGTTCCTTGCGCTGCTCGGGCGTAAACTCCGGCTGCGTCTCCTTGTTATCGTCCTTGATGAATTCAGAACCCAGATATTCTGTGATGCACTCCAGCACCTTGTCACTTGCAAAACCGCCCTCCCGAACAATCGTCGAAGCCAGACGGCTCGAAAAATTCCATGACAGAGGGCACTCTGGCAAGTAGAGATACTGCAGCAGAGTGTTCACATTGAGCGGACGTTGGAAGAGCTGGATGGCGAGGAGGAACATCTGCGTAATCTGCGGATTGCTTCTCACCATCTCGCTACCTGCCACAGCCTGCCCCGTCATGTGGAGCCAATTGTCCAGACGCTTGTTGTCGGTGTTGAGCCACACCTCGTATTTGTCGGCCTGCTGCATGGCGAGCCACGCCTCAGCCTTGTACTGATCCGTGAACTCAATGATGCTCATCTTCCTTGGCACCTTTGTCATATCGACTGTGCCGTATGTCACGCTCTTCGCCAGGTGTTCTAAGGTGTCGAAGATGGGAAGGAGATAGTTCGGCAGCATCTCCTTGGGACAAACCACTTCAACTTCTAATTCTTTATAAGCCTGAGGAACGCCAGCATTACCCTCACGCATCTGCTGGAGACGTGTTGCCACACGATGGAGCAGCACAGCCAGGCTTCCCTCTTTCTCCTCCTGGTTCGCTTCGATCACCGCCAAAGCGTCAAGGCGTGTGCTGATGCCCTCATGACCGCAGTTCCAACCAGCAATGGCCAGTGCATCACGCCATCCCATCAGTGTTTTCGCTACGCTCATGCTGTCAATGGCGATACTACGATGGAACATATTATTAGGATACGCCCGGTCGTAATCCATCAGACCACGATGATATGAGGCCAAACGCTTCACATACGATGGAATCTCCACATGTATTCCCGCGTGAAGCGCCAACTGCTGAAGCAGTCCATGCGTCTCCAGCACCTGGCAGGAGAGGCAAGCATAGGTACTACCCAAGTCAAGATGAGTACGCCCACTAAGAGAAGGACAAAATATAATTTTCATGGTAGTTCTATTTTTATGTGCAAAGGTAGCACATTTCTGGCAAACAGCAAAACTGTTCAAGGTTGAATCTCTTACTCAAGTTTCGCAGGCTTCACTTGAGATTGATTATTAGGATAGATGTGATTAGTATGATTATCAGATACTCAAGCATGGTAAACCACCTTACAAGAGAAACTAATAATCCTATTAATCAAAATAATCACATTAATCATTCAACGTGAGCAAGTTAGAAACTTGCAAAACCAGAATCTCTTATATTCTACTCTACATGTCTTCCATCGATAATCCACGCATGCTTAAGGAGTACTTTCCAAAGTCTGAAGATGGCAAAGCCATCATTTTCTCTTCTAAAGCCTTAAGGCTGATTCTATGTGATTGTCGCTTCACCTCAGCCACCACACCGGTATTGGCAAACTCGTTCAGAGCTATCAAGTCTATCTCATTCACGCCCTTTCGGTCCCACCAGTTGCCCACCAGAGTGTATTGTCCCGTTTCTATCATCTTTTGCTGGAAGTATTGTTCCAGCGTCCTACCAGAGAACTGCTCGTACTGTTGTTCCATATTCTGACGCAACAATCCAAGCTGTTGCCTCTCCACCAGCGACTGATACGGCCACACAAAGCGGAACCAGAACCTCAGAAACTGATCGCTTATCTCATACGATGTTGTCTTGCTTCCCGGTTTAGCCAGCAGAGGTTTCAGTCGTGCAAGCATCCTGAAGTTCTGCTCCAGATTCTGCAGATACGTACCCATATCCTTCTGCATCGCACCATCAATGTCAGCCCTTCGCGTCAAACCGCCTGCCACCAACTGCAGAATAGAGAAATACGTACTGCTGTCGTCACCAAACTCTTGATTCAGCAAGTCCTTACCTTCGCTCAGGAAATAAGAATCCTGGCGGCACACATAGTTCAGCATCTTTGTCTTCGTGTAGCAACCTGCATCCATCAGCAATTCCACATACTTTGCCACACCACCTGTTATCATATACAGGCAAAGCAAATCCTCAGCCTTGTACTCCGGATGGTGGTCATGCATAATCTGCTTCAACACGTCAATAGTGAATGGCAACAAAGTAAACTTCGAAGTAGGACGACCATAAAGAGGTTCGTTCTTATCTTCGAAAATCTTCTTCATCAGCGACTGAATACTGCCGCATACCACCAGATTCAGTTTCGACTCCCTGTGGTATCTGTCCCACAAGTCCTGCATCTCGCTGAAGATAGCAGGATTTATCTTATACAATGTCTGAAACTCATCTATCACAATCGTGAAATGCCGTTTCAGGCTCTCCTTCAGCATTACCTCGAACAGGTCTTTGAACTTTGTCAATTTGCCATACACCTGTATTCCCAGCTCATTCTCCAACACCCTCTGCATCTTACCGCAAAGTACAGCCTCACTATCTTTACTGACGAACAGGTAAGCCCATTCCTTGCCTTCCATGGCACGCACTATCAGGCTCGTCTTTCCAACGCGCCTTCTGCCCATCAGCACACAGAACTGAGCCGTTCTCTGAGCCAGCACCTCATTCTCCAGCAAGATGTCTATTTCATTTTCCCGATCGTAGAATTGCATAATGTAAATTGTTGTTTATATAAACCGCCATTTATATTTCGCTACAAAAATACACAATTCCTACCGAATAAACGAAGGCTTCTGGCACAAAATGCACTTAGGGGCACATATTTTCAGTTTTTCGATGGCTTTCGGGTGACTTTTAGTACATTTGCTCATCATGTTGCTCTTGATGAATCACCTATGAAGCTGGTTATGCAAGGGCAGCTACACATTATTATATATTATAGAAGTCCGCATCCACCGTCTGCTCTTGGTGAATGCGGACTTGTGTTAATGTGTGCTGTTGTACTCTGGTGTGTCTTCGGCTACCATCGCATAGTTATCCTCTTCTGGCAGTTCATATCGCCTAACTTTATGATTCTGCAGGAATATCTTGCTCAAAGTATAGGCAAGTGATTCAAGGGTTGCGTCCTTCTTGTTTGGTTTCAGTTCGCACTCCCATATAGTGATGGAGTGCCACCCCATTGAGGAAAGCTTTTTCTTGACATCGATGTCACGCTCCTTGTTTCGCATGATCTTCCTTACCCAAAACGCTCTGTTCGTATGTGGAATCTTGCAGCATTCAGAGTTTTTCAAGGAAAGAAAGTTATCGTTATCGTCATCGTTATCGTTGATAAAATGCCCATGCCAGAAGCATCCATTCACAAAGATGCAGGTTCGGTACTTCCTCAGCACAATGTCCGGTTTCCCTGGCAACCGTGGATGATTCAATCGATACCGAAAGCCATGGCTCCACAGATATTTGCGCACAATAATCTCCGGCTTCGTGTCTTTGGCACGAATACGAGACATATTATAGTGCCTTTGTTCTATTGTAAGTTTATCTGCCATGATACCATTCCTATTTCCACCAATCATCATTCACACCGCTGATGATACGAACCAATTCATTCATCACAAGACACATTTCACGACTGATAGCAAGGCGGTCATCGTTATGAGCTTGCCCTGAGTTTGTCGAAGGGTCATCGTAGCGAAGCATATCGTTGTTATACCTATACGTCCAGCACGTCATCTGTACATGTCTGCTCTCTGCCGTCGAATAGAAAGCCTTGCCTCCAGGCTTATAGCGTTCACTGAAACCATTGTCCATTAGTTCAATGAATGGTAACTGCTCCAACATCAGTTGTTTCATTATCTCACGTTCCTTGGGGCTTACAAAGGCGCTCACCACTACCGCACCTGCGCGTGCCGCTTGCATCACAGCCGACTTCTGCTGCTCAAAGAGATCGGCATCTGCACGATGACAGATGAGCGACACTTTGCGTTCGGCAGCCAACAAAGCCCGATTGCCCACATAGTCGAGAGCAAGGGCATTTCCATCCTCAGGTTGGCGTTTCAGACGTTGGTTCACATTCGCTTGCAACTGTTGGCACTTCTGCGCATCACGTCTTATCCACGGGTCAGCAGCCACGGCAGCAAGTGCGCGCGCCAGCGTCCAGTTCTTTGAGCGCCCATTGCGCACCACACGAAACCGATCAGGCTTTGAACGTGTGATCAGCCGTTTACGGGGGTTGTTTCGGATGTATTGCCGCTTTATCTCTATCTCCTCGTCAGTCACCGCCTCCACATCGCTGTATCCATGCACCATAAGGGCCGGCCCGCGGAAGGAAAGGGTGTGGTCACGATCTGTGCATACTGGCGGTATACCGCCCCCTTTGTGCTCACAGGCACCCCAAGCAATGCCCAGCGTGTCCCAATATCCATGGGTACAGCCAATCATGAAGCCTCGGATTATTTGTCCGAGGTGCACCTTGTTGGTTGCCTTGAGGTGCAGAAGGCCGTGCACATGCTCTGGCATTGCTATAAATTCATCAATTTCAACTTCCGGATAATAGGATGTGACAGCCTTCCAACTCTCCTCCACCTTCCTTCCCAGTTCCGTCAGCACACACCGTGGCGCATTCTCGCTCTCATCTTCGGCATCAGGATCGCCAGCAAGATACCCCAGCACGGGCGCTTCGCCTCTTGTGTTCAAGGTCACATGAAACCACCCCTCAGTATAATCATTGAGGGGATTGCGCTTCAGGGCATCAGGCGTTTCCGCTTCCTTCTGGCGTATCTTTGCTATTTGTTCGGGAGTGAGACGCATCATTGCTATTTTGCATGCAAAGATACGTTTTTTTGTTGAGGTGGTCAAGAACCTTTGCGGAATATTGCGATAATTAGCCGTCAAAGACGAATGACTTTACGGAATGTTCCTACCATATTAGGTTTCTCTTCCGACTCCAGGTCGAATGACATGGGCTCGTAGTCAGTATTGAGCGGAACCAATGTGACGGACACCTTTTGTTCTACTCCATCCACAACGGCCTTCGCGCGCGTATATTTCTTTATGGTAAAGGAACCGCCATATTCGCTATCCTTATTGGGAATCTCTGCAAGGATGATGTCGCCATCGTAGAAGGAAGTACCGTGAGCAAAGACGCAATAGTCACCATCGTGAATTTTGGGTTCCATAGAGTGTCCTTTGGCTTGTACTACAAAGATGTTGTCGCCATAGGGCAAACCATATTCCTCTGTATCTATCCATCCCTTTACTTCCGCCTCTTCGTTGTAGAGGAATTTGCCACAAGCTGCTTTGATATTGTATAAAGGGATTATACGTTTGCCATTAGCGTGCTCATTTAGAATATGGAGTTTGGGGGTTGCCGGTGTGCTGATGTGCTTTTGTTCGGATGCCTCGGCATTCTGCTGCATGTTTGCATTGACTACATTCAGTATGTACTCAGCATTCAGCCAATAGCCCTTCTTGGTTACCATTTTTCCAGAAGGTGCTTCCATTGTATCGGTATTATCTTTTGCTTTGGGGCGAACGTGGCAGATGTTGTGGTCACCAAGTTTCCAGAAGTGGGTAAAATCATCAGCGACAATCTTTGCTTTTGTATCCTCCCAGAACTTCTTGGCAACAGTCAAATCTTTACGTGGCATTGTCCAAAAGAACACTTTTTCAAGGATAGCCTTCTTGTTGTCTCCGTCGGCGCTCTTGCGGAATACGACAAACAGAAATCTTTGAGTGAGTGTTTCATACCAAACAGAATCTTCCCATTCCTCTTCCTCAACAATACCCTTGTAATCAATCTGGGAAAATACCATCGACTCTTTCAGCACACCAGAAGGTTCAAGACGAATGGACTTCTGCTGAAGATTAGCCTTCTCAAACTCTCTTATCTTTGGAGTCTTAACGCCCAATATCGCATGTATGACTTTGTTAGAGATTGATTTAGGATTGTTAGAGATTTCCCATCCTGTCATTATCTCTATCTCGTAGATATTCTTCCCATAATACGGAGTAAAACGTCTTTCAACAAGCTGCTCAAATGTTTCCTCTTCTTCATATTCATCCAAGCTGTTGACGAGGTTACTTGCCTCTGCCACCGTTTTCTCTATTTTGCGTTTTTGTGCATCACTTATAAATACGTCATCGTACATTTCGGGATGCAACAAAGATTCAAGGATAATCGTGTTGAGATACTTAGATTTGATGGAGTATGCGCGCTGTTGAGCCTTCGGAGCTCCAGGCATGTATTGCGTTCTCATTTCCGCCCCAGCTTTTGACCCGTTAGGGCATCCACCCAAGTAGAGTGTATCACCCTCTGAAATCTCGTGGGCAAGGCCATGAGTCATCTTCCAATGCAACTTGCTCCAGTCGTCCTGAATGATTTTTCTGTCAACATCAGGAAAATCCCATAATCGCACAATTTTGAATATCAGATCTATCACGTTGACCCCATTCTCGTGCAAATAGAACATGAGAAGTATCAGTTGGTTCTTATGCCAAAAACTGCTTGTAAAGAAGGTCGTTTGGGCTTCTGCAACATAGTCAATGATATTCAATACAAGACGTTCCTTAGAAACCATACTGCCATCAGCATTCACCTTCATCGGAGTACATTTCAACTCCACTCCTGCTTCAGCGAAATCAGGTTCTGCCTCCGAATTCGGTGTATAGCCAAAGTGATATTTTTCGACACTTTGCCCCATGCGCCCTTTGCCCGTGCTATATTCCACCGCATCGGGATGCAATTCTCTTAAGGTTTTTCCAAGAAGAGCCCGTCCATATTCGAGTATGGACTCTCGGGAAGTATGGTCATAAGGAAGTTTCATACTACATCCTTTCTTTAAGTACGATACCTATTCTTTCTACAATACCAGTAACAAGAGCATTACCCATAAGGAATGCTCTTCGTATATCGGTAGTCCCTTTTGTATGGTTATCCGGAAACATGTTCAGTCGTTCAAGTTCAATCGGCATCAATCTGCGATAACGACCTGACGGCGTTTGTATAACATGCTTGAAGCGTGACGGACCTGCACCACCTTCGCCTGTAATGATTGTGCGAGAAGGTTTGTCAAGAGCATCGGGGAATGTCATGCTTCCTTCTGAGTAATTGTATTCGTAACCTTCCTTGGACATTCTCTTCTCCGATTTACTGCCTTTGAGATAAGTCCATTTAGGCATCTCTGTATCGGGAATGAAGAATTCCTCCTGCACTTGATCCTCGGGTAACACAATCTGGCCAAGTGTCAAACAAGGGCCGTCATAGGTAGGAACGACATCTGCCGACCACACGTGTCTGTTCGCCATAAACCCGGCATTACCAAAAGGGCTTGCCGCTTTTCCATTGTCAGACTTGTTAAAGTTCTCTGTAACCTCAACCAAGTCTCCTTCTACAATAAAGTCTGATTGTGTATTCTTCTTGGTGCTGACCTTTGACTCAAATGCGTTGCCCAACACACTCTTTTCGATTATCCAATTAAATGGATGTTCTGCTTCAGCTTCCCATTGTTTTGCTATGCTGCTCGTGCGATGGTAAGCCACGATATAAGTTCTTCTTCTACGTTGTGGCATACCATATTCTGCAGCATTTATCACTCGCCACTCTACACAATATCCAAGATCGGAAAGTGAGGCAAGAATTATTGCGAAGTCGCGGCCTCTCTGTTTTGCAGGAGATCCAAGCAGGCGATCTACGTTCTCTAATACGAGATACTTTGGTGCTTTTTCTCCTTTATCTCTAAGGATACGTTGAATCTGCCACCAAAGCACACCTTTCTTTCCTTCGATGCCTTTAGAGTTGTGTAATGTCGTAGCGACGGAATAATCCTGACAAGGGAATCCACCACACAAAATGTCGGAATCAGGAATCTCCTCAACTGGTACGATCGAAATATCTTCATTCGAATGCCCTGCAGAACCAAACCGATGCTGATACACAATACTAGCATCCTGTCTCTTAGTTGATGGCTCCCATTGGTTGTTCCATACTGTTTTGAAATGCTCAGAAGCACGTTCAAAACCGACACGGAATCCACCCACGCCTGCGAAAAGTTCTACAATGCGGATGTCATGCTCATCTGTTTGTGGAATGCCTTCTTCAAACAGATAAAGTTGCTTTACCCGTTGGGCAGACACTTTTGAGTATTCTGCGATAGGTTCGCAAACAACCCAATTTGGCTCTACTTCATCTATGATGTATTTCTTTTCCTTCACTTCGCTTTATCGTTAAATAAAGCGTGGAGGCTAAAGCAAAAAACTGCACAGCTCTGGACAAGCCTTCTTTGAGTTTACGCAATAGCCATCCACGCTGTGATTAGTAATTCATTTCACAACGGGACAGCGATGCATCAAACTTCTCAAAGAATTCTTGTTAGATTGTCCAGATCTGCGCAGTTAGAGAATGACGTCTTACTCTCTGTCGAGTATGCTACCTATAGGGATAGCAGCCTATAATTTGGTTATTTCTTTTTTCCTATGATGAGGGTTTTGTTGCCTGCCTCCAGCACGATGGGCGCGTAACCTGCTCGGTCAAGGGTGTCCAATGCCGGCTGCAAGGCAGATGATTTCTGAAGGCCACGAGTATTCTCCACGATGATCCATTGACCATGCTCAGGACGGGCTCCGCGAAGGGAGTGCTTCATCTTCGTGTACTCTATCTCTTCGGTCAGCAGGGAGTGCGTTGCGTTCCCGCTGACAGAGCTCCACGTCTGTAGTGGAGTGTCAAGAATGTAACCAGTACTCTTGGGCATTCTTCAAAATAACTATCGTCCGTCAATACCCAAATGCGGACAGGGTTTGTATGATTCTCGTGCGATACAAACAAAAAAAGCGCGGGTATTGCATCTTACTCGTCAGTATTCGGGGGCCCTAGGATAGCCTTAGTTGTTGACGAGCAGATACAGATACCCACGCAGGAGTTGATATGATAGCATACCCGTAAGGTGTGCCGTGAGGGTACAATGCACCCTCAGACACACTACGGGAATTGTCTATACAACTCACCCGTGGCATCCTCTCTGCAATGTCCTTGACAACTAATTCTGAATTTCCTAGGTTCCGAATGACCAAGTGACAAAGCGTTCTTGCCTTGCAAGCGAGCAAAGCTCGATTAGATGACGCCTTTTATGTATGTTGCACCTTAACTTCGTACGATACGCTTCGCTACGATACGGGCTATGCCCTACGATGACGATAACTATCGCTACGAATGCAGGATTTTATGAGCACTCGCTTGCGCTCAGTTTCTGCTCAAACCTTTTTTCGCCATGATGAGCCCTTCGACAGAGCTCAACATAAACTCTCAGGGCGGGCTAATACGCCTTTGGCTACGATGAGTGCTGGGCAGAATTGCAATATACTCTCTTTCACCGCGCAAAATTAAGCAAAAAACCTGAATTACAACTTCCCAATAGCAAAAAAAATTGAAACAAAGATACTTTTTCTCTGACACCTCTGACACCCCTGGGGGAAAGTTTAAGGTTTAATGTTTAAGGTTTAAGGAATTAGCTCCGTTCTGCAGGGTGTCAGAGATTTTGGGGATAGTGGTAGCGGTTGGCATGATAGATTAGGATGCGACCGACTCGCTTGGGCAGTAGGTGCTCCTTCCCAACCAAGCCGTTGAGGAGGGTGCGTGCCATAGTGCTGTTCACTCCGGCTTCACGCTCAAAGTCGCGCACGGTGATGTAGTCGTGATCCTGAAAGTATTGGCGCAGCAGAAGCACGGCCTGTGCCTCGTTCATCTCGCGGCTGTGGGATGCGTTGCGACGCGTGAACACGATGTCGCGCTTCACGTCATAGCTCAACTCGCGGCAGGGCGTGAACAGTATGCGCTTTACCTCCACATCCTTGCCCGTTACCCGATCACCAGCATGCTTGGGCGAGCGGAAATGGGGTACCACGCGGAAGGTGCCGATACCTTCGAGATTGACGCTGCCACCGGCTGCCAACTGTCGGCGCAGAAACGCACTCACGGCTGAGAGGGCACCACTCATATCGCCCTCGGTGAGCGAAGCCGACTCACTCGTTTCGCGCTTTAGGCGCTCGCTATCACTGCGCGAAGGGCTCACGAGGCGGGGATGAATACTTACTTTGCCGTCCTGCTGGGGAGGACTCATATAGATGTCGAAGAATGCCATAGGTTGTAGAGGTTAGAGGTTAGGGGATTAGGGGTTAGAGGTTAGAGGTTAGGGGATTAGGGGTTAGAGGAGGAGAGGGAGGAAAGGAGCATGTCAGGCATTTAGTTGTTTTTATGTGAGCCTAACTCACCACAGAAGGCCAGCTTTTTATCGCGCGACCAGGGTCGAACTCGAGTTTGACCGGGGTTGAACTGCGGTGCGACCTTGGTCGGATTGCAGTTTGACCCGGGTCGCGCAATAAAGAAAGGCGCATCTAGCATCGAGTATCATAGGGGTAAGAATCATCTAAAGGCCGACTATTATTTGCTGATTTTCAGTGCATAATATACAGGGGACAGTATTGAACATCGTCCCGAATTTCCGTACTTTTGCACCCAGCAAATGCAACTATTGAGCATTCGCCACTGCAAATTTACTCATTTCACAGAAAAATTCCAAACATTTTACCCTCAAAAATCAACCCGTATGAACGAAATCAAACTTTTCCTCTCCCAACACTACGAGTTCCGCGTCAACCTGCTGCGCCAGCAGACGGAGTGGCGCAGCAAAACGGATGGCGAGCTGCCCGCCACGCGTTTCCGCACCCTGGACGAGATGGCGCTCAACTCCATCTATGTCGATGTGCTGAGTGCCGACATCGACTGCACCTACAAACAACTGAAGTGCCTGCTCTATTCCCACCATCAGCAGGTGTACCACCCCGTGCAGGACTATATGGCGGGCCTACCGCAATGGGACGGTCGCGACCGCATCACGGGCCTGGCGCATCGTGTGAGTCAAAGTGAGGAGTGGACAATGGTGTTCCACCGCTGGATGCTGGCGATGGCGGCTCAATGGATGGGGCGCCCAATGCAGGCCGCCAACAGTATGGTGCCGGTGCTGGTGAGTGAGCGCCAAGGTCTGCGGAAGAGTACCTTCTGCCGTATGCTGGTACCACCCGAACTGAGCGGTTACTATCTGGATCGCCTGGACTTTACCATGGCGGGAGAGTACGACCGCATGATGGCGCAGTTCTGCCTGATCAACCTCGACGAAATGGACAGCTACACGCCACGCGCTATGGCTAAGTTCAAGGCCGCCACACAGATGCAGCAGATCATGGGCCACAGCACGCGCTCGACGCTCATCACCGAGACGCCGCGTCTGGCCTCCTTCATCGCCACGACCAACCAGCCGCACCTGCTACACGACCGTACGGGTTCGCGCCGCTTCTACTGTCAGTGCGTGGAGCACGCCATACCATGCACTCCTATCAACCACGCACAGGTGTTTGCGCAGCTCCGCGCGGAACTCACCGAGGGGGAGCGCACCTGGTTTAACAAGCAGGAGGAGATGCGCATCCAGCAGCACAATGCCGCATTCTACGCATTCACACCCATCCAGGAACTGGTGCTCAACTACTATCGTCCGACCGACCCCAATGAGGTGACTACTCCCCTACCCTCCTCGCGGATTTACGAAGATCTCCTGGCAAGGCATCCCCGCCAGATGCGCGGCATCCGTCCGCTGGAGTTTGGCAAACAGCTCCGCACGCTCTTCCGCTCCACACCGCGCCGCAAGGACGGGCGCCACTACTATGCGGTGCCATTGGTGTCAGAGGGGTGACAGATTGCCCCACCCTCTGACACCCTTTAGGACGGAGCTAACTCCTTAAACATTAAACATTAAACATTAAACTTTCCCCCAGAGGTGTCAGAGGTGTCAGAAAAAAGTATCAATTATTCAAGTTTCGCTTGTTGCCTATCGGCAAGAAATCTAACACTCTACGAGTGGAAATCTTAGGCCCCTACGGGGGAAATCTAAAGGAGGAAATATTTCCATTAATGTTATTTCCAAGCGAAGCGCTAATTAGATTTCCGGCGAAGCCGTCCAGATTTCTCGCAAAGCGACAAGATAATCAATGATTTAAAGCGAAACTTGAATAAAATATAAACAAAGGGTGTTGGATGTAATGGTTTGTGAGTATATCTTACACATATCCTCATGTTAAAATCATATTTTTTGAGTATTGCACGTGATGTGAAAAGTCCGTACCTTTGCACTCGCAAAACAGATAAGCGCTATTTTATATGAAGATAAGAAGAACAGTATTAATGGCTTTTGCGTGCCTCATGACGGGCACCGCTTTTGCCCAGTGGAACAACGACAGTACGGAATATGACAGTTTCAAGCGCTACCGTGTCGGTGGCTACGGTGAGATGGTTGCCAGTTTCAAGAACTATGGTATTAACCGTTTCAACGGCACCGCAGAGGGCAACAGCAAGACACGTCGCAACACTATCGCAATCCCTCGCATGGTGCTTGCGGGCGATGTGAAGTTCAATGAGCATTTCTGGTTTGGGACCGAGATTGAGTTTGAGTATGGTGGCACAGGTCAGGTCTATGAACTTGAAAACACGGAGAACGGCGAATACGAAGTGGAAATGGAGAAGGGTGGTGAGGTTGCAGTCGAGCAGTTTCACCTTACATACCACATGAACAACTATTTCAACCTTCGTGTTGGTCACATGATAGTTCCTGTGGGGTTGACAAATTCACATCACGAACCTATCAATTTCTTCGGCACCGTTCGTCCGGAGGGCGAGACGACGATGCTGCCTAGTACATGGCACGAGACTGGTCTGCAGGTGTTCGGACAGTTTGGTCGCCGATGGGCAAGCTTCCAGTATCAGGCTATGGTCATGGCTGGTCTTAACGCCAATGGCTTCAATCGCAATGAGTGGGCAGGCTCTGCCAATCAGGGAATGTTTGAAGGCGACAACTTCACTTCTCCTGCTTACGCGGTTCGTCTTGAATACACTGGCGTTCCAGGTCTCCGCCTTGGTGCATCCGTATATTACTGTAATAATGTGGCTGCCAACAGCGATAAGCCAGACACATACAATTTCAAGGCACCAGTCACAATATGGAACGTTGACGCTCAGTATGCCAACCGATGGGTGGTGGCTCGCGCCAATGTCATCCAGGGTGATCTTGGCAATAGCGATCTCCTGAGCAGCAAGAACGCCATGCTCAGCAACAAGTCGCCTTACAGCCGCACATCGCCTATTGCAAGCCGTGCTGTGGCATGCGGTGGCGAGATAGGTTTCAGAATGAAGCCATTGTTCTCCAACAATCGCTATCTCGACTTCACACCCTTCGCTCGTTATGAATACTACAATACCCAGCAGGAGGTGAAGAATGGTGTTGCTGACGATCGTATGAAAACCCAGATGTGGGTTTTCGGTCTGAACTACAAGCCTCTGCCATATCTCGTAGTGAAGGCAGATTACACTAACCGTCGCATCGGCGGTGGCAAGTACAATAATGAAAACGAGTTTGCCCTCGGCATCGCCTTTGTCAACTGGTTTTACAAGAAATAGAGTCCCCTCCCAATCTTCCCCATAGTGGAGGAGATGGAAGGATGATAGTAGACTAAGTATCAAAATAATAAACCATAAAACAAAAAAACAATGAACAAGAAAGTAATGATTGGTGCCTTGATGGCACTTGGAGTTTGTTTCACTTCGTGCAGTAAAGACGACGACGGTTTGTCGAACGAAATTCCGGAGGGAACATCAAACGTATCCATCAACGAAGATGACACACAGGTGTCAGCAAGTAATATCACCAACTGGACACAGTATGCTGTTCAGATTGCTAATCTGCTTACAAATGATGCTACAACACTCCGAAATGCTTGGATTTTGGACTACAAAAACAAAGGTCCATACGCAGAGCAGTTCATGAATCCAGAAGGCACAGAATTCAAGAGTTATAGTGGCTGTGTACAACAGATTATCGAAGGTTGTGCCGACATAGCCAATGAGGTAGGCACAGCAAAGATTGGTGAGCCACGCGACCTTTGGGAGGCTAAGAAATATACCAAAGCAGTATATGCCGTTGAGAGTTGGTATAGCTATCACTCTATCGATGATTACAGCAACAACATCCTCTCTATCCGCAATGCTTTCAACGGCACTTGCAATGGAAGTGAGTCAACAAGTAGTATCGCTGCTTACCTCAAGAAGAACAACAATGCACTCTATGAGCAGACAAAGAGTGAAATCAATGCTGCATACAATGCCATCAAGGGCATGGCAGCACCTTTCCGCAGCCATATCGGCAACAGCAGCGTCATAAAGGCTCAGGAGGCATGTGCAGCACTCGAATCGACTCTGACCAACAAGGTCAAGCCTGTGCTCGTAGGTGTTGCGGAAGCAGATTTGAAGCCTATCATCGTGGATTATGTGAATAATGTTGTGAAGCCAACATACGAACTGCTCGTCGAACGCAACATTGCCCTGAACAGTGCCGTCCGCGCTCTTGCAAACAACCCAAGCACATCTACCTTCGCCGTTGCAGCAAACGCATGGATGGA
>JAKSLO010000033.1 GCA_024401185.1 Bacteroidaceae bacterium
ACAGACACTGAGACGCTTGAAATTGGAGAAGCAGCAGGGTGTATCAGCCTCGCTGCTGATAGGGCCCTAGTGAATAGTGAATAGTGAAAAATGGGCTCGCATTAGTGTGCCAGTACTTACACGTCGGTACTCCAGTACTTATGCTATGGTACTACAGTACTTACGCTATGGTACTGTGACACGTGCACTATGATACTTTGGCATGTGAGCGCTTTACCATAATTCACAATGCATAATAGAGGGCTTATGTGACAGCCTCCCCCTGAAGGGGGGACGGACAGGGGCCTATGATGATGGCCCCTTTCCAGGCATGGAGGAAGAAATGTGTGCAGAAACGTCCCAGGTCCGTTTTCTTTACACACAAATGAGAAAAACGCATCAAAATACCCATTTTCATCGGGATGAATACCTACGGGAATGTAACGGGTTAATAACGGGTTGATATCGGGAAGGTATCGGGATGACTACAGGCAGGGAAAAAAGATGACAAAATCACAAAAATGGATTTTTAGCGAGATTTTTATTATGTGCCAGCTATCCGAACAAATCTTAAAACCAAGGTTAAAATTCAAATCAAAAATAATGGAACGAAATATTTAGGCGTCGGCCTACGGCCTTAAAATCTATTTAAAATCAATTTCAAAAATCTTTGAGAAAGTCGTTGAGTGGAAACTTTAATTATAAGAACTTTGGAAAACAGGCATTTGGGGATAAAATCACCCCCCTCCGCGACTCTCCACGAGAGGAGAATTGGGGAGGGGGGGTATTGTTTACTCGTCGTCTTCATCGACGTCTTCGTCACCACCTTCTAAGGTAAGACCGCCGTACTCGTCGTCCTCATCATCACCACGCTTGGAAGCAGAACCAGAGTATGAACTGTAATAGGTTTCATCCTCGTTCATATCGTCCTTGTCCAAGTCGGGATCATCGCCCAAGTCGTCATCGTCGTCAAAGTCCTTCTTGATGAGGTTACCATCCTCATCATAGCGAGACTCCGTCTGCAAGCGTATCTTCTCCACGGGATCCTTCTTCTTGGCAAAGATAGCCTCCGTCCAGTTGCCCTTGGCAACCTCCAGCACGTCAAATCCTGCCTGAGTCTTACGCTCATAGGTTCCGCCAGGTGAATGCAGACGGCTGGTGGGAAGCGTAGTGGTGCTGATCTCGAAACCACTCTCAATGATGTCCTTCAACGAGAGTTGGATGGAATCCCATCCACCACCAAAGTTACGGTCGATAAGCTCGAGCAAGAGCGCAGCAGAGATGTGCTTCACATTCTCGTAGCTCAGGTCGGTGATGCGCTTAATCTCCTTCTTACGGATGGCCACATGGCTGCAACCATGCTTTGCCACCACACGGGTGAAGATGGCCCACTCACCATTCTCGTATTTTGCCTTCTCACGAGGATCACCATCATTGTAGTGAACCACCTCGAATGACAATCGGATAATATTCAAAATCTTATCCTCGCTGTTGCGAAAATCCTCATCATGCTTGTCGTTCTCCCACATCTCAGCAATCTCATGGGCGTCGGCACCCCACACGTTGCTGCCGTTCAAGTCGAGAACTGACTCCAGTTTTGGTTCTTTCTTTACCATTATATTTTCTGTTTTCTATAGTTTTGCGCGCAAAGTTACGAAGAAGAAAAGGATTTTCCAAATAAAAGTGCAACATTTCAAGTGTTTTCATTTCATCTTTGCCCTTTTTTTTTTACCTTTGCAGCCAATAAGCCACTAAAATATCATAACGCGATTACAACACAGAAAAAAAAAACAAAAAGGAACACTCGCCACATCAGGAAGGGAGCTTCCAGTGCCACTTGAAGGATTTTTCAGCCAGAAGCAAACCCAAAACGGGAGAACATCAGTATGTGAATTGAGAATTATGAATTGAAAATTATGAAAACTAATCCATGTGCCAAAATTAACCTTGGACTTTATGTAACAGAAAGACGTTCGGACGGCTACCATAACATTGAAACAGTATTCTACCCCATACCCCTTACCGACACGTTAAGAATCACGGAAGATGACGAAGACGCACTCTGCATAACAGGCATACCCGTTGACGGAAGGAAGATAGACAACCTTGTAGTCAGGGCTGTGGAACAGATAAGAGAGGACTACCACACCCCTCCCCTGTTCATCACGCTGGAGAAGAACATCCCCTCGGGGGCTGGACTGGGTGGAGGCTCGAGCGACGCGGCAAGCACGATGCTGATGCTTAACGAGATGCTGGGCCTTGACATGAGCGAGGAGGAGATGGAACACAGGGTGTCGAGGCTGGGAGCCGACTGCGCCTTCTTCATCAAGAAACGCCCTACCCTGGCCACAGGCATAGGCAACATCTTCTCTCCCATCGACATAGACCTCACGGGCTATTACATTGCCCTGGTGAAACCCGACGAGTTCGTCTCCACACGTGAGGCTTACTCCATGATTAAGCCAAAGATGCCCAAGTTCCCACTCAGGGAGGCCATAGCACGACCGGTGGAGGAATGGAAGGGCTTGCTGTATAACGACTTCGAGGACAGTGTATTTCCCGCCCACCCCATCATCGGGGAAATCAAGCAACGCCTGTATCAGCTGGGAGCTACCTATGCCTGCATGTCGGGTTCTGGCAGCAGCGTGTTCGGACTGTTCAAGGACGACCCCAGTCAACTTCGCGACATTTTCCACCCACACTTCTTCTTTAGCGCGAAGCTGTAGGCTTATCCACCAGTAAGGCACAAGGAGTTTCTGACGCAGACAGCCACGCATTGTGAATTTGCAAGTAATAGGGAATCTCCCCCACTTCATAGGTGATTTCCCTTTCAAACCCGCAAATTGCATCGTATCTTTGCACCAGAAACTTAAAACAACAACAGATATGAAACGATACATCTTAACCTTAGTTGCTATCATAGCAACCGCAATTGGCGCAAAAGCCATGAGTTATGAAACTGCAAGAGAAGAGGCTCTGTATCTTACCGACAAGATGGCATACGAGTTGAATCTCAATGAAGCACAGTATGAATATGCCTATGAGATCAATCTGGACTACCTAATGGGATTAAATACCGTTGATGACATTCACGGAAACTATCTGTCATACAGAAACGCCGACCTCCGTGCCATCCTGCACGACTGGCAATGGGAGCTCTTCATGGCTACGGACTATTTCTTCCATCCCGTTTACTGGCGCTACGGAAGTTGGTATTTCCCCATCTACGGATACTACGACCGCGCACATTACTACTACAGCCGTCCTCACTTCTACTACAGCTACAGAGGTGGACATTGCAGAGATCACTACCGCGATGGTTGGTACACTTCTCGTCGCCCCACATGGAACGGTGGATACAGAGGCCATGACAGAGGCTACGTAGGCCATACGCACAGAAATGGTTTCAACGATGGCCACAGAGGTGGCAACATGGGTGGTGGACGCCCTGGCATGAACGGCATGAGCAACCGACCTGGAATGGGCAATCGTCCCGGCATGGGTGGCAACAGACCTGATGGCAATCGTCCCGGTATGGGTGGCAACAGACCTGACGGCAATCGTCCTGGAATGGGTGGCAACAGACCTGACGGTAATCGTCCTGGCATGGGTGGCAACAGACCCGATGGAAATCGTCCCGGTATGGGTGGTAACAGACCTGACGGAACTCCCAACGTAGGTGGAGAGACCGGTGCAACAGGAAGCATGAACAGCAATCGTCCCACCATGGGTGGAAGTCGTCCTGACAACATGACACGCCCTGAGAGAAGTGGTTCCTCAGAATACAATGGTGGCAGAAACGGCGGCTACACAAGTACCCCCTCACGCAGCGCAGGCAACAGCTACAGCACCCCCACACGCAGCAGTAGCAGCTTCAGCGGAAGCAGTTCGAGAGGCAGCAACTTTGGAGGTGGCAGCACTCGCAGCACAAGCAGTTCACCCAGAGGTGGTGGCTTTGGTGGCGGCAACAGCGGTTCAAGAGGTGGTGGAAGCTCGTCATCACACGGCGGCGGTCACGGACACGGTGGACGTGCAGGAAGATAAACAACAAGCCCTATTATTGCATATTATATATTGAGAAAAGCCCAGCCAACGAAGTGATTCGGAGGCTGGGCGCTTTTTATTTTTGCACTATGTTTTTCAACTATGAACTATGATTTCAACTATGAACTATGAACTGATTTTCACCTTTCTGCTCGCATAGGATTGTTCAAGAAATCATCGTATGAGAGGCGAATGCCATCCTCAAGTTCTGTCTTGTACGTCCATCCCAACTTGGAAGCCTTAGATACGTCAAGCAACTTACGGGGAGTGCCATTAGGCTTGCTTGAATCCCAAAGAATCTCACCCTCATAGCCAATTACCTTAGCCACCAACTCAGTAAGAGCCTTGATGGTAAGTTCCTTGCCAGTACCCGCATTCACGGTCTCGTTGCCTGAATAGTTGTTCATCAGGAACACGCAAAGGTTAGCAAGATCGTCCACATACAGGAACTCGCGAAGAGGACTGCCATCGCCCCAGCAGGTAACGGAGGTACTGCCATTGACCTTAGCCTCGTGGAAACGACGTATCAAGGCAGGGAGCACGTGACTGTGAGTAGGATGATAGTTGTCGTTGGGACCATAGAGATTGGTAGGCATCACAGAGATGTAGTCGGTGCCGTACTGACGGTTCAGGAACTCGCAATACTTCAAACCGCTAATCTTGGCCAAGGCATAAGCCTCGTTGGTCTTCTCCAACTCGCTGGTAAGCAGGCAGCTTTCGGGCATAGGCTGAGGTGCCATGCGAGGATAGATGCAAGAAGAACCCAGAAACTCGAGTTTCTTGCAGCCATTCTTCCAAGCCGAATGAATCACATTCATCTCAAGAATCATGTTGTCGTACATGAAATCAGCCAAAGCTGACTGATTTGCCTGGATGCCACCCACCTTAGCAGCAGCCAGGAACACATACTCAGGCTTTTCCTCTGCAAAGAATGCCTCCACCTGATCCTGACGGCAAAGGTCCAACTCCTTATGTGTACGGGTAATAATGTTATTATAACCCTGACGCTGCAGTTCGCGCACGATGGCACTACCCACCATGCCACGATGACCGGCAACGTATATCTTAGCGTTCTTTTCCATAACTCTAAACCGATGACTTGGATTACTTCACAAGACCCTTCTCAAGGTATTCTGCCAAATTGGTGCGCATCACGCTGGCCACATGGTCGGCAGCCACCTTCTCCATGTCATGCTTAACCATGATGGTGACAAGCTGCTCAAATGAGGTCTTGGCAGGATTCCACCCCAGCATCTTCTTTGCCTTTGAAGGATCGCCCCAAAGGTTAACCACGTCGGTGGGACGATAGAAATCGGGAGACACCTCAACAAGCACCTTGCCTGTAGCCTTGTCAATACCCTTCTCGTCCATGCCTTCGCCCTTGAACTCAAGTTCGATACCAGCAGCCTTGAAAGCATGGTAGCAGAACTCGCGTACAGAATGCTGTTCACCGGTAGCGATGACGAAGTCTTCGGGCTTCTCGTTCTGCAGAATCAACCACATACACTCTACATAGTCCTTGGCATAACCCCAGTCACGAAGGCTGGACAGATTGCCCAGATAGAGCTTCTCCTGCTTGCCCTGTGCAATACGTGCAGCAGCCAGAGTAATCTTACGAGTCACGAAGGTCTCACCACGGCGCTCACTCTCATGGTTGAACAGGATACCTGAGCAGCAGAACATATTGTAAGCCTCACGGTATTCCTTCACAATCCAGAAACCATAGAGCTTGGCTACGGCATAGGGACTGTAAGGATGGAAGGGAGTATTCTCGTTCTGGGGAACCTCCTCCACCTTGCCATACAATTCGCTGGTGGAAGCCTGATAGATGCGGCAAGTGTCGGTCAAACCGCAAAGGCGTACAGCCTCAAGAACACGAAGCACACCCACAGCATCTACATCGGCAGTAAACTCAGGTGAGTCGAAACTAACCTGCACATGGCTCTGGGCAGCCAAGTTATAAATTTCAGTAGGGCGCACCTTGCTTACTACCTGAAGCATGCTCATAGAGTCGCCCATATCTGCATAGTGAAGGTGGAAGTTTGACTTACCCTCCAAATGTGCAATACGCTCACGATAATCCACAGAAGAACGACGAATGGTTCCGTGCACCTCATAACCCTTTTCCATCAGGAACTCTGCCAAATAAGAACCATCCTGGCCAGTAACTCCAGTAATTAACGCTACATTTCTTTTTTCCATAAATTTTTATGTTTCTTTGTTATCTTCATTTAAATTTGCAAACAAACGTCTATTCCTCAGAGAACTGCTTGATTCTCTGCTCTTCGCTCAACTTGCAAATCAATAGTGTGCCATTCTCTTCTGCCACAATATAGCCATCAAGACCTTGTACGACAACACGCTTCTCACCTACGGTATGGATCATGCAGTTCTGCGTCTCGTACACATCGATGCGAGGACCGATAAGGGCATTGCCAAACTCATCACGCTGCGAATTCTCTCTCAAACTGCCCCAGGTACCCAGGTCACTCCATCCAAAGTCTGCAGGGAAGACGAAAATCTCGTCGGCCTTCTCAAGAATGGCATAATCAACCGAGATGTTGGGGCACTCAGGGAATTTCTCATTGATGGTCTGCTGCTCCTTGTCCGTACCCATCACGTCCATCATACCCTCGAAGATAGAGGCAATGCTGGGCTCATACACACGGAATGCGTTGACGATAGTTGACACGTTCCACACAAAGATGCCCGAATTCCAGAAGAAATTGTTCTGGGCAATGTACTTCTTGGCTGTCTCCAAATCGGGTTTCTCGCGGAAGCTATCTACTGGGAAAAGCTCTACGTTGCGAGCACTTGACGTGCCCAGATTGGCCTGGATGTAGCCATAGCCCGTCTCGGGACGGGTGGGCTTCATGCCCAAGGTGATGATTGCGTCAGTTTCAGAAGCAAAACCCAAAGATGAGGAGATTACACGACCAAACTCTGCCACGTTCATCACGATATGGTCACTGGGAGAAACCACAATGTTTGCCTTAGGATTGAGCTTCTTGATGCGCCAGCTCACATAGGCAATGCAAGGAGCTGTGTTTCTGCGGCATGGCTCCAAGAGGATGTTTGACACAGGCAACTCGGGCAACTGCTCACGAACAATGTCGAAATAAGACGCAGAAGTCACAATCCACACGTTTTCGGTAGGACAAATTCCCTTGAATCTGTCAACCGTAAGCTGCAAAAGTGTGCGACCACATCCGAGAACATCCACAAACTGCTTGGGATGCTGAGGAGTACTCATAGGCCAGAAACGGCTACCAATACCGCCAGCCATTATAACCAAATGGTTATCCTTGATAGACATAAGTGATAATTGTTTTTTAAATATACAGATGCAAAATTACTCTTTTTTCTGCAAAAAAGACGTCAAAACCCCTCCAAATAGCAAAACAAGATGTCAAAAAAACAAAAAATAGGGTAAAAAACGTAAAAAAATGAAAAAAATAGAGTAACTTTGCAGAATAAAAATTAATCATAAATATAACCAAAGGTGAAGCTAACAGAAACACCATTGTAATATTGTTAGAAAATGAAAAAGAAAATCTTAATTCTCGATGATAAAGAAACCATTGCAAAAGTATTAAGCATCTATCTCACTACCGATTTTCAATGCACATGGTTACCCGATGGTTTGCAGGGCGTAAAATGGCTGCAGGACGGCAACACTCCCGACCTGATCATTACAGACATCCGTATGCCAGGAATGAGAGGCGACGAGTTTCTTGAGTGGATTAAGCAAAACGACCTTTTCAAGCACATTCCCGTCATCATGCTGAGCTCTGAAGACAGCACAAGCGAGCGAATCAAACTGCTTGAGATTGGAGCTGCCGACTATATTGTCAAGCCTTTCAACCCCATGGAGTTGAAAATCCGCATAAAGAAGATTATCTAAAAATCAGAATTCAAGGAATGCCTGGCTGGGGCATCAACAAGAAATCCAGCCAAGTGACTATAGTAAGATAAGTTTTAAGAGAAACGCAAGGTATGGCTAAACTCATTTATTATGGACGACAGAGCGAGACTTTTCAACGTCTCCAATACCTGCCAGGCACTACCGTATTGCAGGCTCTCAACTATCTGGACGTTGAGCAATTCTACAATGCAGACAGTTCAAGCTGCATTGTACTGTTTGAGCGCCGCACCCAGATTGAAGACCTTACCGCTATTTCATACTTACACCTACACACACCAAAGGCTTACATCATACTGCTCACCGACGAACTTTCGGAGAACGAACGAGAGAAATACCACAAAAGCGGAGTCAACGACACGATAAGTGCCAATCCATCGCTTGAGGAACTCTATCAGAAACTGGTATTCGTGGATCATCATGAAAAGCAGTTGATGAGCGATGTGAAAACGAACGACGTGACGATGAAGAAACCGATGCTGAGTTTCCGCATTCCTCTCTGGAAAAGAGCGTTCGACATCGTTTTTGCCACATGTGCCATCATCGTTCTCCTACCCGTATTCATCATAACCGCCATTGCCATTCGCATTGAGAGCCCTGGCAAAGTGTGGTACTCCAGCAAACGCGTAGGTGCAAACTACAAGATATTCAATTTCCTGAAGTTCAGAAGCATGTACACAGGAGCTGACAAGCGCCTGAAAGAACTAAACGCGCTGAACCAATATGCGCAAGAAGACCCGGATGCTGCTAAAGAGGCTGCCACGGCTATCACGGCAGAAGATGCCATTAACTTGGATTGCGGAACGAACTTCCTGATTGGAGATGACGAAATCATCCCAGAGAGCGAATATCGCAAACAGAAACAGAGCGAGACAGACAACGCGTTCGTGAAACTTGAGAATGACCCTCGCATCACCAAAGTGGGCAGGTTCATACGTAAGTTCAGCATTGACGAGTTGCCACAGCTTTTCAACATACTTAAAGGTGACATGTCGGTAGTAGGAAACCGACCACTCCCTCTATACGAAGCAGAGAAACTGACGGGAGACGACTGCATCGACCGCTTCATGGCACCGGCAGGTCTGACAGGACTCTGGCAGGTAGAGAAGAGGGGCGATTCTGGCAGGATGTCGGCAGAAGAACGCAAGCAGCTCGACATCAAATACGGCCAGACGTATAGCTTTATGCTGGACATAAAGATTATACTAAAGACCATTACCGCTTTCATCCAAAAAGAAAACGTGTAATCAAAGTCGAAATTCAAGAATAATAAATAACCCTATAGGACAAAAGTTTATCAGATGAAAGGAGTAACAAAATTATTGATAGTGCTTGGATTGGGGATAACAAGTAATATCCATGCACAGGAGGATGACAAAAACAAGGGCATCATTGCCGGATATTTTGACACGGACAACATGAGCGGAGGCGAGAACATCGACTATTCCAGCTTCAAGCTTCCTCCTCTGGGTTTGCTGTTTGAAAACGCCAAGTCAAACCCAACCGTAGAGCAACTGGCTCGTGAGGAGGCCATACAGCGTGAGATCCTGAAAAAGGAGAAGAAATCGTGGTCAGAATGGTTATCTGGATTTGCATCCTATTCGTATGGCGTAATGGACAACTATGGTTCTTCAGAGAATGTGGCTACACCTATTTATTATCAATATGTAGGTTCCAAGCAGCATTACTGGAACGTGGGTGCCCGTGCCAGTGTGCCCTTGTCGGGCGTACTCGACCTTAAAGGCAGAGTAAAGCGTCAGCGTCTGCTCGCCGAAAAGGCACAGTTGGCAAAGGACATCGAATATGAAAACCTGAAGCAGACAATTGCCACCCTTTACGTGCGAATCACCAACAACCTCATCTCACTGAAAACTGCCAGCGAGAATGCCGCTGCCTACAAAGGTGCGGGATTGCTGACAAAGGAAGAGTTCAAGATGGGAGAGTTGACCGTAAGAGACCTGGCTGAGACAAAGCGATGGGAAAGCAACGTGACACAAGAGTATCAGAATCTGCAATCGGCTATCACTACCGACATTCTGATTCTCGAGATCATCACTCACACACCCATCATCACCAATGTAATTGTAGACATAACATATTCTGACAAGAAAAACAAGTAACATTATGGAATTCCTTAGATACATCCTTCGTTTCTTCTATCGCATTAGATGGTACCTCATCCTGCTGCCCATGATTGCAGTCATCATTGCCTGGTTCCTTACCCGTAAGGAAGACAAGCTGTACAATGTAGAAACCACCATCTATACAGGTATCATTTCGGGATACAGCCTGGAGGGTTCTGTTTCACAAAACTCAGCCACCAACATGGCCAACCTCCTGCTGATTATCACTACCGAGAAGACCATCAAGCGCGTCTCGCTTCGTTTGCTGGCAAGGTGCTTGATGTATGGTGACCCTGAGCATGACAACAACTACATCTTCGCAGAGCACTACCGAGACCTCAAGAATTCTGCACCCAAAGAAGTACTTGCCCTGGTGGACAAGAGAAGTGAGAGTCGAACGGTGGATAACCTGACTGCCTATGCTGCACCCAAGTCTGACAACTTTGTGTATCAGATTCTCTCACACCATATTTATTTTGGTATCCCCGATATTTCAAGCCGTCTGAAGGTGGTTCAGTTGGGCAACTCCGACATGATTCAGATTGGCTATTCTGCCAACGACGCAGGTATCGCCTACAACACGCTGGAAATCTTGAACGAGGAGTTCATCAACCAGTATCAGGCTATCCGCTTTGGTGAGACAAACAATGTCATCAAGTTCTTTGAGAATGAGGTAAACCGTCTGTACAGAATTCTGTGTGGTGCCGAGGATGACCTGATTGCATACAACGTGTCAAAGCGCGTCATCAACTACTTTGAGCAGACGAAGCAGATTGCCATTATGGATGCAAACCACAAGACACGCGAGAATGACCAATTGCTGGCCCGCATGTCGCAGAGGTCTGTCATCGACTGGCTGGAGAACCAGTTGGGCAACCAGGTTTCAAATGTCAAGAACAACGAGGACTTCCTGCAGAGCCTTAGCGTCATCTCACGTCTCAAGTCGCGCATCTCAAACCTCGAGCTTATGGCAGAGGAGAATGACGAGAATGCACAAGAAGTCATAGCCGACGCTCGTAAGGAACTGGCTGAAGCCGAAGAGCATACCAGAGCCATCGTCAATGCCATAGCAGGAGAGAACAACAGTATCTCGGGCATCAAGAAGCAGACATTGCTCAGCCAATGGCTTACCGAGATTCTGAAGCAAGAGGAAACATCGGCTCAGATGCAGGCCATGGACATCATGCGCACCAAACTGCAGAACGAGTTCCTTTACTTCTCACCCATCGGAGCCACTTTAGGACGTAAGGAGAGACACCTCGGCTTCATCGAAGCTAACTACATGGAGATGCTCAAGGCACTCAATGCAGCACGTCTTCGTCAGCGCAACCTCCAGCTTACCACAGCTACCTTGCGCGTGCTCAATCCTCCCATGTTCCCGCTCAACAGCGCTCCCAGCAACCGACTCATGATTCTCATCATGACCTTTA
The DNA here is from genome assembly GCA_024401185.1 of Bacteroidaceae bacterium. Classification (GTDB taxonomy): domain Bacteria; phylum Bacteroidota; class Bacteroidia; order Bacteroidales; family Bacteroidaceae; genus Physcousia. The sequence goes on from JAKSLO010000033.1 coordinate 11,499, forward strand.
TCGTCACCTTCGCACTCGTAGCCGCATTCTTCTATCTTGTGGAAATGCTCGACCGCACCTTGCGCGACAGAATGCGAACCGAAAAGATAACCAAGACGCCGGTTATGGGTTGCTATCCCAAGGAGAGCAACCTACGCTACCGTAAATATAATAAGGTAATCAACGACATGGCGCTTCGCCAACTCAGCAAGTCGCTTTTGCCCTACCTCGACACAGAGCACAAGAATGTCATTAACCTGCTCAGTACGAGCGAAGGCAATGGCAAGAGCTACATTGCCAATGAGTTAGACGACCTCTGGACTTCACTTGGCTTGCAGGTTCGACGTCTCACCTATGATGAGGACTTCCTTACCGACGACAAGAAGTACATCATGGCCAAGAGCATCGAAGACCTCTGTCCCGACTTGACGAACAACGAGGTGCTGATTGTAGAGTATCCCTCACTTGACGAGCATGAAGTACCCACTGAGCTTATCAATGAAGGAACTGTTAACCTCTTGGTAACCCGTGCCAACCGCACATGGAAGGACATCGACCAGAAAGCGCTCAACCAACTTAACTCTGTGCTTCAAAAGAAGGATACACTCTTCTTCTACCTTACCGAGGCAGGTCGTAATGCTGTGGAGGAGTACGTTGGTCAGTTACCTCCCTATACTCCTTTCAAGAATTTCGTTTACCGCATGTCTCAAATGGGTCTTACCGCAACTGAGAACAATAATCGTAAATGAAACTATCGCTGTTCATACCCGAAGACGGTAAACTAAACAAAGTTTGGTACCTTCTTTTCATAGGGAATTTCTTTGTAATGGGATTGATCAGGTACGTCAGTTTACCAGTACCTATCTCCTTGTTCGTTGAAATTCTGTACTTTATCTGCATGATTGGCGTGCTAAGCAGCAGCCAGTACAAGGGTAATGTGTCCCGATGGAAGTGTGCCATGCTTGGCATCTATATGCCATGGCTTCTATACGCAATACTGGAGGTCGGCAACATGTCGTCCGAAATCGACTTTGGCACCATCGCCTCACGTTGGTTTGCAGAAGTGCGTACCATGGGCATACAGGTGCTGTATGGCATGCTGATCTGTGCCGCCATCTTCACCAAGAAAGAGCAGTTGAAGACCGTCTATAAGATCTGGGGCGTTTGCGTCATCATTTGCACAGTAAAATGCCTGATGCAGCAATACGTGGGCTTCGACAATGCAGAAAACGCGTTCTTGGTAACAGCAAGAAAGACGCACTTCGTGAATGGTATCATCCGCTACTTCTCTCTTTTCAGCGATGCCGCCAACTACGGTTGTAACATGGCAGCCACGACGGCCGTATTCGGTGCAGTCACCCTTAGCTGCCGACTCAAGAAGGAGAAGATATTCTTTGCCATCGTCACTTTCTGCGCCTTCTACGGCATGATGGCTTCGGGTACCCGAACCGGCATCTTCGTAGTGGGTGTGGGTGCAGCTGTCTATGCTCTGCTTTCCAAAAGAATTACGGCATTGGTAACTACTGCCGTAGTGGGCGGTGCCTTCTTTGCCATACTGATGTTCACAAACATCGGACAAGGCAATAACATGATACGTCGTATGCGTAGTGCATTCTCCAAGGACGATGCTTCCATGTCGGTCAGAGAGATGAACCAGCAAGCCATGAAGAGTTACATCGACGAACTCCCTCTCGGTTTGGGAGCTGGTATCCGTGGAGGCGACATACCTCAAAGCAACAAGAACTACTTCCTTTCCATTGTGCCTCCCGATTCTACGTGGGTTTACGTCAACATCCACTACGGGCACATAGGTCGTTTCCTGTTCCTGTTCTCATTCTTAGGAATGTGTCTTTATGCTGGTGTCATCGTCTTCTTCCGAATCCGAGACCCGGAACTGCGCGGTCTGCTAGCAGGTCTGACAAGCGGAGCCACAGCCATGGTAGTGGCAGGTTATGCCAACCAGATCCAGTTGCAATTCCCCAATTGCTTCCTGTTCTTTGGACAACTCATGATTGTATATCTTGGACCTGACATTGACCGTCGCATACAAGAAGAGCAAGAGAAGAAAGACCGGGAACTGATGGCAGAGGAAGTAGAAACGATTGGCGAACCTGAGATTGTCAACGCATAGTAAGAGCATTTGTCTATTATAACGATGAGTTTCAAATACGATATCTCCTTCATAGCCATCAACTACAATGGCGTAGTTGACACTTGCGAACTGATTCAATCCTTGAAAGATAAAGTCAGCAGCGTCAGCTATGAGATTATCATAACCGATAACGCATCAAAGGTGGAAGAGGCTGCAGAGATACATCGCAAGCATCCTGACGTTAAGATTATACGTAGTGAGAAGAACCTGGGATTTGCCGGTGGCAACAACATTGCCATTCCCCAAGCCGAAGGGCGGTATCTCATGTTCATCAACAACGATACGATTGTAGAAGAAGACCACTTCGACTGCCTGATAAAAAGACTGGAGAGTAAGCCTGAAATCGGCATGGTTTGTCCTAAGCTGCGTTTCTACTGGGAGAACCGTCCCATACAGTTTGCGGGATTTACGGCATTGAGCAATATCACGCTTCGTAATGCCAGCATAGGATTCGGTGAGGATGACAACGGACAGCACGATACTGCCCACCCCACCCCGTTTGCCCATGGGGCTGCCATGCTGACTAAGAGGGAGGTCATAGAGAAAGTGGGAATGATGTGGGAAGGCTATTTCCTTTATTATGAGGAGATGGATTGGAGTACGCGCATCACCAATGCCGGTTACGAGATATGGTATGAACCTGCATGCACCATATTCCACAAGGAAAGTAAGTCGGTGGGGATGGGTAGTCCGCTCAAGACATACTACCTCACACGCAACCGTCTGCTCTATGCCAAGCGTAACAAGGCCTCTTTCACCAAGTTACTTTGCTATACCTACCTTACCACGGTAGCCTTGTTTATCCACACACCACGTTATGCTCTCACACGGCATCTTCCACATGCCAAGAGCGTACTGCGTGGGTTAAAAGATTTTTATTTCTAAAACTATGTGGTGGAGCATCGTCACTATACTCGATTTCTTTCTGTTTGCGCTCATCGCATTGAGCGTGGCATACTTGCTGTTCTTTGCCATAGCATCAACTCGCTACCAACGTGTGGATACCGGCATGCCAAGAAAGAAAGGACGATTCCTCATCATCATAACCACCATTGCACAGGATGAGCACATAGAGGACACCCTACAGTCACTCCTCAAGCAGAAATATGACAGCAAGGATTATGACATCGTCATAGTGGGCGACAATCTCAAACCACTCCAAGCCATGAAGCTTGCGCAATATCCCGTCGAGCTATTGCTTACCAAGTCGGCCAACGGAACAAAGAGCCAAGCGCAGATTTATGCCATCAACAACCACAAGAGCATGAAGATCTATGACCAGGTCATCCTTCTGAATGCCAATGACATGGTGGATGTCAACTTTCTCGACGATGTCAACAACGTGCTACAAGCCGGCATACGTTTCTCGCAATTGCACAGAAAACCTCTTAACCTCGGCTCTGATGCGGAGATTCTCTCGTGCACTTTCGATGAGATCAACAACAGCATCTTCCGTAAGGGACACATTGCCTGTGGAATGCCCAGCGCCCTGTCAAGTTCTGCCACGGTTCTCGACTACCAATGGTATAAGAACAATGCCGAATTTATCGACAAGAACGATGGTGAAAAGAGTATCGAGGCCCTCCTGCTCAAACAGAACATTTTTATCGACTACATCGATGAGATCTGCGTCTGCCACAAGGGACACAAGACAAGAAGGGACATCGTGGAACAAAGAAACCGATGGATGGAATCACGACTCTCCACTTTCTTCACCAACATCAAGCAACTGTGCCCTGCCATTCTACATTGGAACCTTCACCTATCCGACAAACTCTTCCAATGGATCATGATGCCCAGAATCATAATGATGGCCATCATCCTGTTTATGAGTATGATACTCCCATTCATCTACTTTACCATGGTATTGAAATGGTGGGCCATACTGCTCATTGCCACCTTTGCCTTTGCCGTGGCCACACCCGACTATATTGTCGATAGGCATTGGATTCGTTCCTTCCGCCACATCCCTCTGCTGCTTGTGGAGCAAACGTCAAGTCTGCTGCTTCACAACACCATTGCAAAGAAAATACTTCACAAGAACAATAAAAACAAAGAATAGAGTGAATACCTTCATCCACATCTTAGAACTTATTCTCTTCATACCCCTTTCCTATTCCATCGGGTACATCTTCTTCTTTGCCATCGTCTCGCTTTTCCCCAAGCGAAAGCCTAAGCAGCAGAGCGAGAAGCAACATCGTTTCCTCGTCCTCTTTCCTGCCTATGCAGAAGACAAGGTGATTGTGGAGAGTGCCCGCACCATGTTGGCACAAGACTACGACAAGACACTCTATGACGTCGCAGTTATTTCCGACCACATGCAGGACAGCACAAACGAGATGCTGCAAGCGCTTCCCATCACTACGCTCATTGCCGACTACCATCCCAGTTCCAAGGCCAAGGCTCTGCAACTTGCCATCAGCCAATGTGGTTCCCACTACGACTTTGTGGTCATACTCGATGCCGACAACCGTGTGGCTCCCGACTTCCTTACCCAGCTCAACACCTTCTGCCTGTCCGACACGATTGCCATACAGGCACACAGGCAAGCCAAGAACCTCAATACGCCCGTTGCCATACTGGATGCGGTAAGCGAGGAAGTCAACAACACCATATTCCGCAGGGCACACAACCAGATAGGCATGTCATCAGCCTTGATAGGTTCAGGTATGTGCATGGAGTACAACTGGTTCAGTCAGCATGTCACACAGCTTTCCACCGCAGGGGAGGACAAGGAACTGGAAGAGGCTCTCCTGTTGGAAGGCCATCACATCACCTATCTTGACGAGGTACCCGTTTGGGATGAGAAGGTGCAGTCATCGCAAAACTTTGGCAATCAACGTCGTCGATGGATTGCTGCTCAGCTATACTCCCTCGTCTCTTTGGCCAGACTTTTGCCTCAAGCCATAAAGAAAGGACGAGGCAATCTCATTGACAAGTTCATCCAGCAGATGATTGTACCTCGCAGCATTTGTTTGGTACTGACAGTTGTTCTCACCCTTGCCGTTAGCCTATGGGATTGGGGATATGGCATGAAATGGTGTCTCATCACTACCATGCTTTTCTACTCATTGCTGGTCAGCATTCCTGCCAAACTCTACAACAAGCGTTTGCTCATCGCCGTGATGCGCATCCCCGGCCTTGCCTTCCGCATGGTGGCTAACCTCTTTCATCTCAAAGGTGCTGCCACCAACTTCATCCACACCAAGCACGAGGACAACTAACCTTTTACTCGTGTCTTAGCATTCTTTCCTCAGCCATGCGCTCGTACTTTGTACCCGAACGCCCATAATTGGCATAAGGATAGATGCTGATGCCACCACGAGGAGTGAAGAAGCCCGTCACCTCGATGTATTTGGGGTCCATCAGCTTGATGAGGTCCTTCATAATCTTATTGACGCAATCCTCATGGAAGTCGCCATGATTGCGGAAGGAGAACAGATAGAGCTTCAAGCTCTTACTCTCCACCATCCTTACATCGGGGATGTAGGCAATACGTATCTCCGCAAAGTCAGGTTGTCCGGTAATGGGACAAAGACTGGTAAATTCAGGACAATTAAACCTTACCCAATAATCATTCTCTTGATGCTTATTCTCAAAAGCCTCAAGTACTTCGGGAGCATAATCCTGACGGTACTCGGTCTTCTTTCCCAATGATTTCAATCCCTCGTTTTCTCTTGTACTCATATTTTATTTATTCAAGTTTCCCGAATGATTTTTACCAAGATTTTGAAATGAAAGATTTTCTTTTTGATTTTGAGCGAGTGTGCGAGAGACCCCTCATTATATCGTTCATCTATTTTTAGCGTAGATTTTTACCAAGATTTTAGAATCCAGATTAAAATCTAAATCAAAAATATTAGAACGAAATATTTTGGCGTCGGCCTAAAGGCCTTCGCTCAGCCGCTTGCGGACTTTTGCCTACGGGACGAAAGTAGTTCGCTCAAAGGGCAGAAGAAAATCTAAGAAAAATCTGATATAAAATCTATGTAAAATCTACAGATGAAACTAAATTTGTTGTTCTACAATATTCCCTGGCCGTTGTGCTGAAGCCTGCTATTTTGAGGCCAGATACTTCTCTAATCCCTCTCTACGCAATTTACATGCCGGACAATGTCCGCATCCATCGCCAGGAATGCCATTGTAGCAGGTAAGTGTCTGCGTACGAACCAGTTCCAGCACGCCAAGCTCGTCTGCCAATCCCCATGTCTGAGCCTTGTCAATCCACATCAATGGGGTGTGGATGACAAACTGCTCGTCCATGGCCAGGTTCAACGTTACATTCAGACTTTTCACAAACGAATCACGGCAGTCGGGATAGCCGCTGAAGTCCGTCTGACTTACACCCGTCACCAGATGGCGGATGCCCAGTTCACGTGCCCTTACCGCAGCTATGCTGAGAAAGAACAGGTTGCGCCCTGGTACAAACGTACTGGGGAAGGCGTCTCCTTCGGCCTTCTCAGCCTCTATCTCAAGCGAGGTGTCAGTCAGCGAGCAACCTGTGCTCAACTGACTGATAAAACTCACGTCCATTACATCCCACTCTACCCCAGCCTCACAGGCTATCTTCTTGGCAAGTTCCACTTCAAGCTCATGCTTCTGACCATAGATGAAACTAAGTGCATACACACGCTTAAAGTGCTTCTTTGCCCAGAAGAGGCAGGTAGTACTATCCTGACCGCCACTAAACACCACAAGTGCCGAGTCGTAGTTCAATGTCTTATTCATAAGTAAGTGATCAAAATTAATTTTATAATGACTAATATAGCAAGTGACTCGAGTATTATCACTTACTTAAATCTAATTCTTTACTTCACCAGTACCTTCTTGCCATTCTTTACATAGATGCCAGGTTTCATGACGACGACACGACGTCCCATCAGGTCATACCATTGGTCATCCGCTGTCTCCACGTTCTGCATGAGGGTCTTGATGCCAGTAGCCTCGCCCTGTACGCTCACATTGGCAATCTTCACCGCCGAAGTGGAACCCACCTCAAAGGCTACGATGTAGATGTGACTGGGGTCGAGCTGTCTGCCACTCTCGTCCTTCATCTCCTTCAGGTTGATTACAGCCTCCTTTTGTGAGCCAAGGCTATACGAGAAGTAAGAATTGCCCTCTATGTCGTTGTTGTCGTAGATGCGGATTACAGGCTTTGCCAGAGATGCACTTGCCAGTTCAACCGACAGGCTCTCATAGCCAGAGAGGTCGAGGGGAGTATCGTACTGCCAACCACCGATGCCACCCTTGGCACTCTTGAACTGTGCCGAGGTAGTGCTTACCGTAAAGGTACCCGTCTTGACGAGCGAAGGATTGAACACACCCTCCGACAAGGGGAAGAGACGTACTGCCACGTTGAACTCAACGCTTACCTGCTCACCCTCCTTGTTGGTAAAGGTAGCCGTCACCACGGCATCACCCTCCTTGTTGCCCGAGAAGGCATACACCTCATCCAGTTTCACCACGTCGGGGTTGCTGCTGCTGAACTCGCAGGCACCGGTCACGTCGTGCTGTACGCCATTCTGGTCGGTAAGGATGATGAACACCGACTTCTTGCCATTGAGGGGCATGCTGACGTTGGGATACTTTGCCTTGATGGAACGGATGCTGAAATCGTTCTCCTTGCTGTAGCGAGCCAGAACCTGAAGCATCTCCTTGGCATAGTTGGCACCAATCTTGCGATACCCCGCAGCGGTGAAATGCAAACCGTCGGTAGCACCGGTACAGCCACTCGACGATACCACACGGGCACCGTCAATCACGCTGGGCACCTTGGCAATAACGCTGTTGTGACCATAGCATACGCCACCCTGGTTCTGTGCCAGCAATTCACCCACCAGCAAGGGGCACTCCTCCTGAGAGAGGTTGAGTTCCTTGAGCAGACGGGTATAGATGAGGTTGACCTTCTGTGGCCAGTCAGATTGTGTGTTGTTGCTACAGCCCTGGTGCAGGAGGATACCCTTGATGACACCCTTCTTCTGAGCCTCCTTGCCGGCATTAACCAGATAGCGGAAGGGATTGTTGTTATACGACTTGGCATAGCTCTGCAACCAGCTGGCCTGCTGCTTGATGTAATCGGCGATGCCATCCTCATTGAACATCTCGATGGCACAACCACCCAGCGCCACGTTGATGACACCCACGGTGATGCTGTCGGGAAGGTTCTTTATCAAGGTCTTGCCAAAGTAGTCGGCGGGAGTCAAGCCCGTATTGTCGCGGCACAAGGGAGGACGAGCCACATACCAGTTGTTCTTGGTACGTACGTAGCTGCTCATCGCCACAGGTGCCATCATCAGGAAACGCTTGCTGGCGCCGCTGTAGTCTTCCATCTGAGGCGTAGCGTTACCCTCCATGTTCGACTGACCGAAGCACAAATAGATGTGGAAGTTGGGGTCGAACTCAGACTTGGTAACCTTGATGCTCTTCTTCATATTGCTCTCAACCACGCTGTTGAAGTTCTTGATGGCAGTCTCGAGTTTTGACTTGGCCGTCTTCATAGCGTCAGCATCCTCGGTATCCACGTCGGCATAGGTCTCGACAGCGGTCTTCAGCTTGTTGTAGTTGGTCTTCAAACCGGTGAAGATGTCAATATCGCCTGCCCACTCCTCGACGAGTGTCTTGGCCTCGGTCTGCACCTTGTTGAACACCTTGGCGTCGCTCTCCAAAGAGAAGCGCTTGCAGAAGCACCATATCTCCTTGATGTAGTTCTGGCTGGGCCAGTGACCACCCGTGTTGCTCATGTAGACCTCCACCTCGCTGCCATTGGTACCATTCCACCAACGCTCCTTGTCACCCTTGTCCGACGAACCAAGAGGACTGGCATTAGTCCACTTCTTGTACTCGGTACACTTGTTCACGTCAGCAAAGTGCGCGGCATAGTCGCGGGGCTTATACTGGCCGATGGGGAACACGTCATCGTTCTTGCTATGGCAATGGATGAGGTTGACGGGTTTCTTGCACTTTGTCCAGGGCTCGCTGAACTTCACACCGCTACAGGGAGCGAAGGCGGCGATGTAGCTGGACATGCCGTTCTCAATACCATGATAGATAAGCATTGAACCCATTGAGAAACCAGCCCAATAGACGCGGTTCTTATCGATGCCATACACACGGTTCAGGTCGGTAATGGTCTGCTTCACGAAGTTGAGGTCCTTGCTGCCACCAATGTCCCATGATTTACCTTCACCCTCCAGATAAGCCACCACGAACTTTGCAGTATCACACTGCAGGTAGAACTTGTCCATGTCACGCTGGTAAACGGGGTCCTGGTTCATGCCATGAGTGATAATGAACAGAGGCATGTTTCTCGTCATGAGATTGGGCGTATAGCAAATCATCTTGCGAGTAGCTCCGTTCACCTTAATTTCAAGATTCTGTTCCTTGTAGGCATGTGCCTGCATCATAAGGAACGAAAGACAAATGGTTAGAATTAGTTTAAGTTTCATTTTGGCTATTTTTAGTTTGTTTATCTTTTCACAATGACGAAACCGCCTTGGTCGGCCATGGTGAGGCTGAGGGGTTTGCCATTATAGCTTACCTCCATCATCTGGGGCTCACGGTTCTTCAGGTTGTCGCTATACACCAGCAACTGGTCGCCCTTGGCAATGCCCATCTCCTTCAGCTGTTCAGCGCTGAGGTTGATCTTCAGTTCCTTGCCCGTAGCGTTGTTGCCAGCCACATACCAGGTTTGGGCATGACGGCGTGCCAGCACGGCAAACTTGCCAGGGTAGCCGTCTATGAAGCGTGTCTCCTCCCATGTGGTGGGAACCTGCTTGAGGAAGTCCATGCAGAGTGCAGGTGCAGGAGCGCCCTCCATGTTATAGTCGGTGATGATGTTGTCGAACGTACCAGCCTTCTTGCCTCCCTTGCCAGCAGCAGGTTGTGCGTTGTCGCCCAGGTTCTCGGGCGCAATGGCAAAGTTCTGTATGGGGTTCTGGAACAGCACACAGGTAGCCAACTCATGCACGTCGGTCGTCCTGCGGGTATTGCCACCCTTGTTGCCCTTGTGGATGTGACGGTTCATGAAGCATCCGCCAAACTCCATGCAGCCGATGGCGTTGCGTATGAAGGGATGCGTGGCTGCATCCTTAGCTTCCTTGTCGGCAGCACCCTGACTGAAGTAGATGTTCTCGCTCGCCAGCACAGCCTCGCTGCCCACGTAGTTGGGGTACATGCGCTCCCATCCTCGGGGGATGGTACAGCCGTGGAATATCACCATCAAGCCGCAATCGTCGGCATCGCTCAGTATGTCCTCATAGTGGCGCATGGTCTCCTGCTTGTCGCCTCCGAAGAAGTCCACCTTGATGCCCTTCACGCCCTGTTCCTTCATCCATCGCATCTCTGCCTTACGCTTGATGCGGTTCGACATGATGTTGATGGGACCCTGCTCGATGTCGTTCCAGTAGCCACTCGACGAGTACCACAGGAACACGTCCACGCCCTGACTGTGCGCATACTTGATGAGGTCTTCCATCTTCTTGCGACCGATGTTGTTGTCCCACCAGTTGTCGATGAGCACATACTGGAAGCCCATCTCCTTCGAGAGTTCGATGTATTCCTTCTGGTTCTCCACGTTGATGCTGTTGTCCTGCCATACAATCCAGCTCCACGTGCCCTTGCCGAACTTATAGTCGTGCTGGGTGGTGTAGCGTGGTTCCACAAAGTCCCAGGGTATGGTGGTTTCCACGATGGGCTTCAGCGTGTTGCCGATGGTGATGGTGCGCCAGGGTGTGCTGTTGGGCAGACTCATGGCTGGCTCTATGGTACCGTTGCCACTATTCTCCTCGGGCATGGGGAACTCCAGCTTGTACATGCAGGAAGCGCCCTCCCCTACTGCGATGGCATCCGAGAGGCGCGAACCGCAATAACGGCTGTCCACATCCGTCTCGCTGATGAGCACCCACATGGCATCCTCACCATCGCTTGCCTGCTTGTTGGCCTTGCCCTTTGCATTGTTAGCTGTTGACTTCTCACCTTTCACTTTAAAAAGGCAGGGGAAGGTGTAGCCGTGACCATACTGGCTTTTCTTCTCCATCGGCTCGTCGTATCCGTAACCTTCCTCATAGCTGGGCTTGGTGCCCTTCCATCCTATCATGGCATGGCTCTGTGGAGTGAGGAAGGTAGTGGTTCCGCCAGGCAGGGTGAAACCCGTCTTCTCGTCCATGATGCGTATGCTGAAGGTCTTCTCGTTGGCACGGCTCTTCTGGTTACCTATGTTGTAGCGGATGGCCACGTCGTTATTCTCCACGCGGAACTCAATGGCATAGGTCAGCTTGATGCTGGGGTCGATGTTGTTGCCGGCATTGGCCTCAAACGAACCCGGGTCGTTGGCAGCACCGTTGGTAATGCGACGGAAACCGCCTCTGTAGGCAAGTCCGCCTTCCAGGTTGACGGTCATCACGTTGGCCTGCTTCTCTACCTTCGATTGTTTGGAGCGTTCAAGCGTATAGCTTATAGTCATGGGCTTGTCTGCCACCTGTGCCGATGTCATCCTCAGGTTCTGCGAGAAGTCGCCCGTGTTGGCCACAAAGCCGAGGGGCGACTCCAGGATGGCAGCCTTGCCATCGTAGCTTACGCAATAGGTGGGACGACCGTCACGCAGGTTGAAGTCCACCTTCATCTTGCCATCAGGACTGCTCACCGTGGCATCCTGTGCCCAGGCGGAACCCAAAGAGCAAGAGAGAAGTATGAGCGATAATATTTTTTTCATGTTATTTTTTCCGTATTGATGTTAAATTATTTATTGAAGTTTCCCATCTTGTTGGTGAGGAGTTAACAGGAGTTAATTATCATGAAGTTAACGGGAGTCAACGGACGAATTTCATGCTCCTTGAATACATCAGACAAAACTAACGTCCTTTAACTTCCTAAGCGACGAAGGAGCGGTAACTTCCTTTAACTTCTTTAACTCCCAAAGTTTCAGCCACCCAAAGGGTGGGAAACTTTAGTTAAATTATCAACTATTAATCACCTTCATGACGAGCGTACTCACGGTCTTGCCGTCGGCGGTGGGCAGGGCAGCCTTCACAAACTTCACACACTGTCCCATGTCCTTCTTCTCCAGCTTCTCAGCACCGATGCTGGCCTTGAAAGCCTCAATCTGCTTCATGATGTCCTCCTCGCTGGCTGCCTGAGGCAGTAGTTCGGCCAGCACGCTTGCCTCATACTGGTTGGCCTCTGCCAGGTCGGTACGACCGTTCGAGGCAAACAGCTTGGCATCGTCCTCACGCTCCTTGTGCATCTTGCGCAGTATGCTTATCTCTGCGGCATCGTCAAGGGGCTTGGCATCCTTGGCGGTCTTGAATTTCAGGAACTCGCTCTTGATAGCGCGATACACTTCGGCCTTAGCCTTCTCGCCACCCTTCATGGCAGCCATAATCATCTTGTTAAGTTCTTCGTTTATCATTGTATTACTATTTAGTATTTTGCATGCAAAGTTAATAAAAAAAAACGCGTTTTGCAAGAAATTCGGCAACTAAATTCAGACAACTCTCACCAAAACCTCAACCCCTCCACAAAAATTTTATCCATTTCTCTTGCAAATCCCGAAAAAACATTATACCTTTGCACTACTTTTAAGCGAGGGCACACCGAAAAGCCCACAAAAGCTAACGGTAAACATAGGTAAAAAAGATTGTTTAACTCCCAAAAAGAAGAAATAAACAGTTAGTGGTTTAGGGTTCATCTCTAAGCAACCCATTGACCACGCTCTATACTGCATCGTGAAGGCCAAAGGGCTCGACGAATTCAATTATGAATTGTGAATTGTGAATTATAAAAAATCCCTTCCTCTCCTAACCGTCACCGGACGGAGAGGACTTTCGTTATCCTAAAAACACACCCGAGCGAGAGCCTTCATGGTTCCCGCTTTTTTTGAACTTTAACCATTCTCATTTCCTTCACGCTTCACTCAGCGTGCACTCAGGGTGCGCTCACAAATCCGTGGAGAACCATGGGCGAACTGTGAGCGAACCTAATGCGAAGGCTGAAACTTCGTCAGCGCATCGTCGAAGCATCCATACCGGGTGAATACCGCAAGCGTGCCACCCACGTTGAGCGTGGAGCCCTGACGCTTCAGCAGCCATGCGCTCCAATCGTAGGCGCGGATGAAGTTGCCCATTCTTGTCAGGCGTATGGTGCGCACATCATGTGGCAGGGGGCGGGGGGCATTTTCTCTTTCAAGAACTTCTTTGAGACTTGGCATTTCCTATTTGTCTGTTGTCTTACCTTTTATTTATAATTTGTTTCACTCTTTTTTTGTTTGCCACCTCCCGCCTCGCACGCCTCTTGGGGAGGCGGCTCGGAGGGAGGTTGCTTATGTTTGCTCTTGCTCCCCATGCCTCGGGGAGAAAGAAAGCATAGTTACTGAGGCAACCGCACGAGGCGCAGACTGCGGCCGTAGCGGTAGTTGCTGCTGCCCGTGTAGACATTGCCTGAGCCGAAGTAGAGGCAGCACGCGTTGCCCGAATAGCTCGAATAAGGCGTCGACGACCAACAGTAGCCCCAGCTCTCTGCACCGCCGAAGCTCGAACCAATGCGTTCGCCAGCAGCAGGCAGACAAACCAGGCCAAGGGAATTAACCTCATCGAGGGTGTACGACGATTTCAATGTGCTGCTAAAGCCATCAGGGGCTATAATCAGGCAGTTTACCTTGCCGCTTACGGTAACGCCATACTTGCGAAGACTGCTGGCATTTGCACGGGTGTAAATAAGGTAACCCCACTCATCATTGCTCAAAGCAAAGCAGCCACTTGTGCCATCAACGGTGAGGGGATTCTCCTCACCACAGAAGAACTTGTCGCTGGTGCTCTGGCTTGAGTAGCTGTAACCCAGGGCGTATGGCATGTAGTTAGCGTTGCCACTCTGGTAGTCTTTGCTGCTTGTCCAAAAGAAGTGGCCTATATGGTTGGGATTCCACGAGGTGGGATAGTCGGTCTGGTTGGCCTCGAAGTGGTAGGCACTGCCATCCCACCAGAGGTTACCCTTGGTGAACTGCACCTTCTTGGTCGAGCTTACGCTGAAAGTGCCATCAAAAACACAATTGGGATCTGCAATATCAAACTTCCACATCAAAGCCTTATGTTCTCTTTGCAATTCGTTAAGTTTAGAAAGGACATTTAAATATTGTTCCTTCAACTCTTTCAGCACGTCCAGCAGGCTCTGCGTGTCAACGGCTGTCTTGTCATCTGCCTTACCCAGCAACTTATTGGCAAGCGCGGGAACGTCCTGCACCGTCACCTTGTCGTCCTGGTTAACGTCGTAGATACTGCGAGCCTTCAACGTAGGCTCCTGAGAACTTGCCATGAGCGTCATGGCAAAGAGCGAAAGCGATAAAAGAAACTTTTTCATAATAAGTATAATTTATTTATTACTACCATCAACACAAAAACCGGTATAGTTTTTGCAAAAGTAGGCATTTTAAGCTAA
>JAKSLO010000034.1 GCA_024401185.1 Bacteroidaceae bacterium
AGCACTAACTGACGTGGGTCTTCCTTCTCTGGGATGACTTCATCCTTGTAAGGCATGTCGGATGTGTGCATGTCAAGAGGATTGTCGAAGCAAATGTCCAACTGGATAGCGATGTCAGCTTTGATGGCATACACGCCATGCTGAATGTGAACGAAGGGTGAACGTCGCATCTGTGACTGGCGCCACAGGTAGTTGCGTATGTTTTGGTGAAGTTCGTTGTAGTTGGGCGACTGGTCGAAGAAGTTGTTGTGCAGGTTGTATATCATGCGGCTGATTTGCGATACATGCATGCCCTCCTTACCTCTTTGCAAGAGCAGTTGTATGATGTCGCTATGATATACGTTCTTCATTTTTTATTCTCTCATACCCTGTTGGTCTTACCCGTATTGTAAGGGCAACACTACATGGATGTTTCCTACTTGTTTCTTTTTTGCAAATTTAGTATTTTTTGCAGGAATTAGCAAATTTCCTCACGTCTTTTGTAATAAAAGATGTGTAATACTTTCCGTTTCGCTTTTTTTTCGTATCTTTGTCCGTAAATAATAACGAATAGACGTGCTGCCTTGTGTCTGTGTGCAAAAACATACGGTTTACGTGCATGGTACATGTGATGTCAGCGCATGAAAAATTATAATGATGAAAAAGTACTTTTTTATTTTGCCTTTTACGGTGCTGCTTTTGTGTTTGTCGGCTTGTAGTTTGGATAATGAATCGACTGGCCGTCATCAGGTGATGATTTATTATCCTGAGCGTGTGAATACGCTTTTTGCAGACCAGACCCAGGATTCGGTCATGTTTACCACATTTGATAGTTTTGATGTCATATCATTGAGTACGCCCTGGCTAAAGGTAATCAACTCCAAGGATTATCCCAGTTCGGCCAAGATTGCCAACAACTATAATTTGTACTATGCGGTTCGTGTCAATCTGGAATTTGAGCCGAATACTACCAATGCTTGTCGATATGGCTTGGTGAGAGTACGCTCTTATGGCGGCGATTGGGACGAGAGTGTGACCGCCCATTACTACCAGTTGTGCTGGCATAACATTATGCACCCTGTTCCCACGTATGAGAGAGATGCAAACCTTAATGTGGTTGCATGCAAGTACGAGCGTAAGGATTCTGCCTTGCAGACTATAGACACCTTGCGTTTTGAGGCATACGACAAGTGGACGCTTGAAAGTTCTGCCGACAGCTATATCACTTTGCCTGTCACATCGGGTGAAGCCGGAAAATACACTCTTTTGCTTCCCATGACCCAGAATGAAAGTGCAGCTCCCCGTAAGTCAGTTTTGACCTTGAAGAGTGAGAACGGTGCCAAGACCGTTTTGACCTTCACGCAGGACGGAAAGAAATAACAAATAGAGTAGGGGGAATGCTACCACGAAGGCCGACTCCTTTCCCCATACTTCTTTTTGAGGGTTAGCCTCTTTCCTTCACGCTTCACTCAGGGCGCGCTCAAGGTGCGTTCACAAATCCGTGGGGAACTGTGAGTGAGTGCAGCTGGAGGAACCGAGTTCATCGAGAGTGGTCATGGCAAACCTGTTTGGCAGGCAACATCCACTCCTCTCTTTCAGCTATACTAACTTAACTTGCACAAATTCCCTCTATCAGGATTGTTGGTGGTCTATACCATCTGTGATAAATAGTGGTATTGTGAGCACATGCTTGTGAGTAGTGCCATGGGCTCGAAGCTCAGTGCCAGCATATAGTAGGCTGTGCGATACATGCCTTATGGGGTGTTTTCAATGGTGTATTTCTCATGTGTGTCTCATTTCTGTCCCTGCGAGTTGCTTGCGGGGTTCACCCGAGTATCCTCCGAGGATGCTACACGAATTTGTGGAGAATTGTGCAGGAACATCGTGCGCACCTCGGGAGAAGTACGTACGCAAATACAATACAGAGTTCGCTTCCGCTATGTGAGATCGGAGCTGAGATCGAAGTGAGGCGGAGTTGTTGGTTTGTCTGTGTCACAGGTGTCAGAAGTGCGTAAGTAGATAATGCGAATGAAAAGTGATAAAAAAACGAGAGGAGTGTGCCTCCCGGCATGCCCCTCTCTTCCAACTAACCAAAATACTAACTTATTCTATAATACTAAAACTAAAACTTACGAATTCTGTATGGGTATATAACCCTTTCTTTTTGACAATGCAAAGTTACTGCTTTTGTTTCATTAGTGTTCTCACATTTGTTTCTTAAAGTGTTGTATTCGTTTTTTCGTGTAACATAAACTGTCGAAATTGTAACTTTTGTTGATTTACGTGGTAATTTTGATGAAAAAAGGGGGTATTAGCTCAGGTTTGATAGGATGTTTGGTATAAAATTGGTAAATTTGCGCGATAATATCAAAAATCAATTATCAAAGTAAATGATACACATGAAAAAGTTATTTGGGCTTATGGCTTTTGCAGCCACCGTATGCCCTTTGCAGAGTATGGCTCAGGGGCGCCCACAGAAGGCTCCCTATGTGGCAGAGCAGAAGTATCGTAATCCCATTGTGCAGACTTGTTACAGTACAGACCCCGCCCCTATGGTTTCGGGCGACCGTCTCTATCTCTACACTGGTCACGATGAGGCAGGAGCCGATTTCTTCTGGATGTATGACTGGCGAGTGTTCTCGACCAGCGATATGGTGAACTGGACCGATCATGGTTCACCGCTCAGTCTTGCCTCTTTCACCTGGGCCGATGACCGTGCCTGGGCACCCCAATGTATTGAGCGCAATGGCAAGTTCTATTTCTATGTTCCCTGCCATTCCAAGATAAGCGGTGGTATGGCCATTGGTGTGGCTGTAGGCGACACCCCTTACGGTCCTTTCAAGGATCCTCTTGGCAAGCCATTGTTTGAGAATGGCTCATGGGATCATATCGACCCAACTGTGTTTATCGATGATGACGGACAGGCACATCTTTACTGGGGTAACCCCAAGCTCTATCATGTAAAGCTCAACGAGGATATGATCAGTTTCGAGGGTGAGCCCGAAGTGCTTGAGACACCTGCTGAGGATCGATATACCGAGGGTCCCTGGGGCTACAAGCGCAATGGCCAGTACTACATGATGTATGCTGCTGGTGGTGTTCCCGAGCACATTGCCTATAGCACAGCCAAGAGTCCTGTTGGCCCTTGGAAGTATGGTGGCACCATCATGAAGCAAACCAACGAGACAAATTCGTTTACCAACCACAGCGGTATTGTTGATTTTAAGGGGCACAGCTACTTCTTCTACCACACAGGTAATCTGCCCGGTGGTGGCGGTTTTGCACGTTCTGCTTCCGTAGAGGAATTTAAGTATAACGCAGATGGCTCTATCCCCGAAATCAAGCCTACCCGCACTGGTGTAGATCCTGTGGGTACACTCAACCCCTATGCTCGTGTGGAGGGTGAGACCATGGCATACTCCATGGGTGTACGCACCGAGTGGACCGATGCTGACGGCGTGTTTGTCAGCGATATACAGAATGGTGACTGGATTCGCCTGAGCGAGGTGGATTTCGACATTATCAATAATCCTCAGTATCGCATGCACAATGCAACCAATATGCAGTTGCAGGCTCGTGTGAGCAGCGGCATGGTGGGTGGCACGATGGAGATGCACCTCGACTCTTTGCGTGGCAAGGTGTTTGCAAGTCTGGAGGTTCCTGCCACCGGTGGTTGGGAGAAGTTCCAGGTTTTGGCAAGCGACCTCAAGGAGTTGCCCACCGGAAAACATGAGGTGTTCATCACCTTCAGCGGCATGAAGGGTCGCAAGCTGATGAACCTTGACTGGTGGCAGTTGGCCCCCAATCATGACAAGTATGCTGCCCGTAACCCCATGTTGTGGGCTGACTATCCCGATCCCGACATCATCCGTGTGGGCGAGTATTATTATATGGTAACCACCACCATGTTCTTCATGCCTGGTGCACCTATTATGCGCAGTAAGGACTTGGTTCATTGGGAAACCATCAGCTATGTGTTCCCTGAACTGAAGGATGTTCCTGCATACGACTTGCAGGGTGGCACCAAGTACGGCCAAGGCCAGTGGGCAACCTCTTTGCGTTATCACAAGGGCAAGTTCTATGTATTGTTTGTAACCAACGGCGTTGAGGGTTCTTGGATTTACAGTACCGAGGATCCCACCAAGGGATGGCAGTTGCACAGCCACTTGAAGGGCTTCTATCACGATGCTTCTCTCTTCTTCGACGATGATGACCGTGTGTACATCTTCAGCGGTAGCGGTAGCGTGGATATTACCGAGCTGGAGGCTGACCTCAGCAAGGAGAAGGAGGGTGGCTTCAAGCGTCATCTTACCGTACAGGATGAGGAAGACAACGGTTTGCTCGAAGGTAGCCGTGTCATCAAAAAGGACGGTTACTACTACCTTATTATGATTTCTTGGCCTCGCACCGGCCGTTCACAGTTGGCATACCGCACCAAGGACCTTGCAAGAGGCCGTTGGGAGAAGAAGGTCATCCTCTTCGACAACTTCGATCAGATTGGCAATGTAGGTCAGGGTACCGTGGTGGATGGTCCTGACGGCAAGTGGCATGGCGTCATCTTCCAGGATCGTGGTGGTGTAGGTCGTATTCTTACCGTAAGTCCCGTTCGTTGGGTTGACGGTTGGCCTATGATTGGCGACGAGGCAGGTCATGTTACTCCCTGCACAGAGGTGGCTACCGTTAGCCTTGACCGCCAGTGGAACCATAATCCCGACAACAAGGCCTACTCATACAATGCCAAGAAGAAGGTGCTCGACTTGCGCACCGGACAGCTGGCTGAGAATATCTTTATGGCTCGCAACACATTGACATGGCGTATGTTCGGTCCTACCTGCAGCGATGCTGTCTGCCTTGACATCTCTGGCATGAAGGACGGCGACCGTGCCGGCTTCTCTGCCCTCAATGGCGATGCTGCCTTGATGACTGTATGCAAGGATGGTAGCAGCACCTCTTTGGTTCTGACCGAGGAGAGCGTGGTGCTCGACCGTCAGAAGCGCGTAACCGATGACCGTGTGAGCGAGAAGGCCCGCATCGACATTACCGGTAAGAAGAAGATCTGGCTCAAGATTACTGGCGACTTCAACCGCGGTAAGGATATTGCCAACTTCTATTACAGCTTCGATGGCAAGAACTTCGAGAAGATAGGTGGCGACTTCAAGATGCGTTTCGACTATCAGCGCTTCTTCACCGGTACCCGTTTCGCCGTCTTCAACTTTGCCACCAAGGCCAAGGGCGGAAGTGTGAAGGTGATGGACTTTGAGTTTTAACCAATTATTGTTGATTGGTCATATAGGTTGATGCGTTTTTAAATGACTCGCTATAATCCCTCTCCCCATTGCTACTTTTATGGGGAGGGGGGTCTGCGAAGAATACAGGTGGTAGTGACACTTGTTTGCGAGTGGAATTAAGTACCGACTAAGTATTGACTAAGTACAGAATGAATATTTGTAGTGAGCGACCTGTCAATCTATAACCAAAGCAAGAATCATCTTAACCGATAACCTTATTAAAAAATAATAACCAAACTAATAATATGATGAGGAAACTATTACTTTTATTAGCCTTGTTCCCGTTGCTTGCTTCGGCTCAGATGGCTACGCCTTATCTGCCGCCTCTGCATGTGGATGGCAAGGTACTTAAGGATGTTAACGGCAACAAAGTGGTGTTGCATGGTGTTATGGATACCCCCAGCATGTGGTTTAACAGCAACCGATGGGGTGGTGGATACAACAGTACAGGTGCCACCAATTGCCTTAATTACTTCAAGGAACTTTTCAAGTACCTGACCAAGAAGGAAGATGGTGCATACTGTAATGTATTTCGTCTGCACATGGATCCCGCATGGACAAACCAGAATGGATCAGACTTCCGTAAGGGGTTCACAGTGAAGGATGGCAAGCACATCGACCCTCATGGCAATGAGGTGGGTGGTGAGGCCGACATCTATAACTTCAACAAGAAGAGTTTTGAGACCTATCTGAAGAGTGTGTATGTGAAGATTGCTCTTGAAGCTCTGAAGAAGGGTATGTATGTGGTGGTTCGTCCCTGTGGTGTATGCCCTGGTTATATTGAGGTAGGCGATTATTACAATGACTACCTTACTTATATTTGGGACACCTTCTCAAAGAACGATTCTATTCTGAAATACTCTGGTCAGATTAGCATCGAGTTGGCCAACGAGCCTGTGACTCTGAAGAATTCCAAGGGACAGAGCGACCCCAAGGCAAAGCACGACTTCTTCCAGCCTATTGTCGATAAGATTCGTTCCAACGGTTATGATGGTATCATCTGGGTACCTGGTACAGGTTGGCAGGCAAGCTACGAGGACTACGCACAGTATCCTATCGAAGGTGCCAACATCGGCTATGCTGTGCATAACTATGCTGGTTGGTATGGCAACGACGATGGTGCCTACGACCGTACTTCGAATAAGACAACCTATAAGAACAACTGTATCAATCAGTTCAAGAAGCAGGTGCCCGTTGTGGAGACTAACCCCATTATCATCACTGAGGTTGACTGGAGTCCCAAGAACCCTGGTACGGGCCATGTGAACGAACATGGAGATTATGTGGAGAGCAACTATGGCACATGGGCTACAGCCACCACTTCAAAGTGGGGTGTGGGCTACAAGGCCATTCTTGACCATTTCGGCAACGTCAGCATGACACTTTCATCATCTGACTGCTATATCGACTGGAACAAGAGTAAGAGCACAGGCCATTCATATCCTGCCTTCAAGGATGCTATGGAGAAGAATGGCAAGGATCCCTATGATGCCAGTGGCGTGGCTTGCTTCCAATGGTATGCTGACTATGCTAAGGTGGACTATCCCTTTGCTCCCTACAAGCATCAATGGACAGCCGACAATGGCGCTGGCAAGTTTGTCAATCCCATCTTGAATGGTGATTTCCCCGACCCGGATGTGATACGTGTGGGCGACACCTATTATATGGTTAGCACCACCATGTACCTCTTCCCCGGTGCCACCATCATGAAGTCAAAAGACTTGGTGAACTGGGAATATTGCTGCAATCCCCTCGCCAAGATTGATGACAACGATGCTTACAACCTCAAGAACGGCAAGGAGCACTACGCTCAGGGTATGTGGGCAGCCAGCTTGAGCTATCACGATGGCAAGTTCTATCTTTATTTCATCAGCTATGGTCGTAATGGTGTGGATCAGGGGCGCAATGTCATGCTGACCACCACCAATCCTGAGGGACAATGGAAGATGGAATACTGGCCCGAGCATTACTACGACAGCGGTTGGCTGTTTGACGATGGCGAGAAGGGCGACGGCTACGTCTATGTGGCATGTGGCATTGGCGATATCTATGTGAACAAGTTGGATGGCAAGACATTGAAGAAGATTTCAAGTACAAAGGTCATTTCCGGTCGTGATGGTCTGGAGGGCAGCCACATGTATCATATTGGCGACTTCTATTATCTCTATCTCACCACTGGTGGATATTGGCGTGGTCAGACCATCTATCGCAGTACCAACCCCATGGGACCCTATGAGGAGATGCCTAACCTGAACAAGTACGACAACGTACAGGCCGGTAATGCTTTCTCTGGTCAGGGCATTCATCAGGGTGCTTTGGTGGAGACGCAGACAGGTGAGTGGTGGACCATCATGTTCAAGGATGCTGGTGCCATTGGTCGTGTGCCCTATCTGGAGCCTGTTACCTGGAATGATGGTTGGCCTATGATTGGTAAGAATGGTAAGGATGTGAGCAGAATGACCTCTACCACAGGTTATACCCCTGCTTACTATGCCAAGCCTAATGTGGGTGCTAACCATTCTCGCACCTATCTGCCTACCAACGACACTTTTACCGACTTGACCTTGGGCATGCAATGGGCATGGAATCACAATCCCGATGACAACTCATGGTCGTTGCTCGAGAATCCCGGTAACTTGCGCTTGCATACCACAGGAATAGCCGAGACCCTTGACCATGCGCGCAACTCGTTGACCCAGCGTATCTTGGGCTATAACTGTGAGGGCTTCAAGAGTGCTGCAAAGGAGACCAAGTCGTATGGTACCATCAAGATGAACATTGCCAACATGAAGGAAGGCGATATTGCAGGTCTTTCTGTATTCCAGGATCCCTATTCATATATTGGTGTGAAGATGGTGGATGGCAAGAAGCGCCTTTACTACTATCACAGCGAGTATGATGACAAGGCTGCCACCGATCAGCTTGGCGATGAGGTTACAGGTGATGTCATCTTCCTTCGCGCTTGCGTAAGTTTTGTTAGCAATACGGTGGACTATTACTATAGCCTCGACAACGAGAAGTACACCAAGTTTGGTAACGGTATGAAGCCACGCTTCACATTAAAGATTTTTGTCGGCAACCGTTTCTATATCTTCAATTATGCTACCAAGTCAAATGGCGGTTATGTTGACATTGACTGGTTCAGCACCGAACCCGAGTATAGCGAGGAGATGTTCTTCGGAGAGGGTGTGTTGAACTCATTCACGGTAGAGGATGCCACAGCCAAGGAGATTGCGGCTGACAGAAAGGAATATGCAGTAATGCCTGGTGGCTCAACCCCATTGACCGTTACCTGTACCATGCAGAGCGGTATGAAGAGCAATGTCTCTACCGGGTGTTCCTACACCGTGGCCAATTCTGACATCGCCTATGTTTCGGGTAATAGCGTGGTAGGTAAGAAGGTAGGCTCTACCGAGGTTACTGCTACCTATACCGATCCCACAGGCAGTCAGGTTTCTACAACCTTTACTATCAACGTGTCATTCTTCCCCGTGGCTGAAGGCTGTATTAATCCTTCGCTCGTCGGTTCTGGTACATTCGCCATGAAGAGTGGCTACGGCCAGTTGAAGACCTCAAAGAATGGCTTTGGCGGTTGGGAGTATGAAATGGGTGTTGACATGAACGGACAGGGACGTTACCTGGTGTTCGAGCTCAATAGCGCATCTTTGGCTAAGCCTGCCATTTGCATCTACGACAAGCACGACCTTGCTACCACAGAGTATTACAAGAGTGCTGTGCTCAGCGGTAAGATGCTGGTGGTTGACCTTGAGGAGGTGGCCAAGGTAGTTGACCTGAGCCATGTATATTACGTAGGATTCTGTAATGGTTCTAATAATGCAGTCAACATCAAGCAGGTTTACTTCAGCAATGATGGCGAGACACCAACTGCCATCGAAGCTGTAGCCGAGCAGTTTGGCGCCGAGTTGGATCGTGTGGAGTATTACACTCTGGATGGCCGCCAGCAGATGGGCTTGCAGCGCGGAACCAACATCGTACGTCGCGTATATAGCGATGGCCATGTAGAAACTGCAAAGATTATCAAGAAATAACATTAAGATTTCGCAGACAAGGCCCGATAGCTTTGTCTGCGAATCTTAATTTTAATACATGAAAAAATAAAGTTTACACAAAGCCATGAAGAGTCAGCCATGAAATGTCAATATCATGATTCTCAAACCTTATGCTGATTTTTCCTCATGTGCCAGGTGTAAGAAAACAAACACTTAAAAACTATGATCAATTTAAGAAAGAATTTGCTGGCATTGGCAGTCCTCTTCCTTTGTGCAGGCATATCAGAGGCTAAACCCCGTCAGCGTGACACACATCGTTTGTGGTACACTCAGCCAGCTACAGATTGGCTGCAGGCTTTGCCATTGGGTAACAGTCAGCTTGGTGCCATGGAGTATGGTGGTGTAGCAGAAGATGTAATCAGTTTGAACGAGGAGACATTCTGGAGTGGTGGTCCCCACAACAACAACAGCACGACCTCGTTGCAGCATCTTGATGAGGTGCGCAAGCTGATTTTTGATGGCAAAGATCAGGAAGCAACACAGATTATCAATCGTGAGTTCGTGAAGGGTCCTCATGGACAGCGTTTCCTGCCACTCGGTTCGTTGGTACTGAACATGCAGGGTGTAGATAACTACACTAATTTTGAACGTGAACTTGACCTTACTCGTGCTGTGGCAACTACTACTTTCCAAAGTAATGGTGTCAGCTACAAACGTGAGGTTATCGCCAGCATGACGGATAGCGTTATTGTAGTTCATCTTTCTGCTTCAAAGAAGGGTGCCATCAATCTGAAGCTTGGCTACAAGAGTGAATTGCCCTGTAAGACTGTCGCACAGAATGGCATCTTCTACGCCACTATTGATGGCGCCGACCACGAGGGCATCAAAGCACAACTTACTGCCAATGTGGCCATGAAGGTGATGAGCGATGCTGCCAGCATCGACTGGAAGGATGAAGGTGTTAGCATCAGTCAGGCCAGCGATGTGACCATCTATCTCACGGCTGGTACCAACTTTTTGAGTTACAAGGATGTGTCGGGCGATG
Source organism: Bacteroidaceae bacterium (assembly GCA_024401185.1). Lineage (GTDB taxonomy): Bacteria > Bacteroidota > Bacteroidia > Bacteroidales > Bacteroidaceae > Physcousia. The sequence goes on from JAKSLO010000034.1 coordinate 10,323, forward strand.
GTCGTGCCAAGGCTACACGCATCATTTCTCGTGTACAGGACAACTTCAGCAAACTTCTCAAGAAGCACATCAAGGAATACCAGAAATACTACGACCGTGTTGACCTCCAGCTTAATCCCGACGAAGAACAGCCCGTACTGCCTACCGATGAGCGTTTGGCCAAGTTCCAGGAGACACAGGATCAGGGTATGGTTTGCTTGATGTTCAACTATGGACGTTATCTGCTTATCTCTTCTTCTATGGGCAAGAGTGGTCAGGCTGCCAACTTGCAGGGTATGTGGAACAATTCACTCTTTGCTCCCTGGGACAGCAAGTACACCATCAATATCAACGCAGAGATGAACTACTGGCCTGCAGAGGTCTGCAATCTCAGCGAGACCGCTGCTCCTCTCTTCTCTATGATTCGTGACTTGAGCGAGACCGGTGCCATTACAGCCAAGCAGATGTATGGCTGTGGTGGTTGGATGGCTCATCACAATACCGACATCTGGCGTATTGCCGGCCCTGTCGATGCTTCCGACTGGGGTATGTTCCCCAACGGTGGAGCTTGGTTGGCAACCCATTTGTGGGAGCATTATCAGTTTACACAGGACAAGGAATTCCTGAAGGAGTGGTATCCCATCATCAAGGGAACTGCAGACTTCTATCTCGATTATATGGTACGCGACCCCAAGAGTGGCTACCTCGTAGTGTCTCCTTCTGTAAGCCCTGAGCATGGTGGTCGTGGCCGTCGCACTCCTCTTACTGCTGGTTGCACCATGGACAATCAGATTGTTCGTGATGCACTTGGCAACACTTTGGCTGCCGCTAAGGTGTTGGGCATAGATGGTGCTTATCAGAAGAAGTTGGAGGAAACCCTCAGGCAGGTTCCTCCCATGGCTGTGGGCCAGTACGGACAGTTGCAGGAGTGGATTGAAGACCTTGACGACCCCAACGACCAGCATCGTCACATCTCACACCTCTACGGCCTCTTCCCCTCTAACCAGATTACAGCTACCAACCCCAAACTCTTTGCTGCAGCACGCAAGACGCTTGAACAGCGTGGCGACCAAGCTACTGGTTGGAGCTTGGGTTGGAAGACTTGCTTCTGGGCTCGTTTGCAGGATGGCAATCATGCCTATCAGATTATCCGTAACATGCTGAACATCTTGCCCAGCGACCGTAGTGCCCGTCAGCATCCCAACGGACGTACCTATCCTAACCTCTTCGATGCTCATCCACCTTTCCAGATTGATGGTAACTTTGGTGTGACTGCTGGTATCGCCGAGATGTTGGTACAGAGCCATGACGGCAAGATAGAACTCCTTCCCGCACTTCCCGATGCTTGGAAGAATGGTAAGGTGAGCGGTTTGAAGGCTCGTGGTGGCAAGACTGTCAGCATCGAGTGGAAGGACGGAAAGATTGTTAAGTCTAAGATTGAATAAGAGAAATGAAACTTAAGGCAATTCTATTAGCAGCGATGGCAGCATTTATGTTGCCCATCGCTGTTTTGGGTGATACACATACCTCACCTAATGGCAAGGTGAAGGCAGAGACCACACGCGATGCTCTGGTGGTTAGTTATAAGTCTGATGCTGGCTGGCAGCAGATTTATAAGGCGTATTTCCAGGGAATAAATGGTGGTTCTGCCGAGAAGATGGATATCAAGTACGACATGTTGGTCGGAAAACAGTCGCATATCGACAAGAAGGCTGTCAAGGCAACCTATTCTTTGCAGTCGGGTGGTTTGCTGATGTTCATCGTTACCGACGATGGTGTGGCTTTTAAGAAGATCAGCCGTGCGAAGACAAACTACAATGGCGAGGAAGAAACCACCATCGACTTCTCTGCTGCCACCAACTACTGGATTATGAAGTGGAGCGATGGCGCGGAAGGCTTCTTCCCCAAGAACCAGGCCACCAAGTTGGACGACCGTTGGAGCATCCCTGCTCTTTTCGAGTTCCCCCACAACGTGTTTGCTCTCATCCATGAGGCTGACGTGCAGCACGACCAGGCAGCTTGTAGTCTCTATAGCACCACCGACAAGGGTGTCTATCGCATTGTGACAGACAAGAACGAGCAGTTTGCCCAGTCTTCTACGTGGAAGACCGTAATGATTGGTTCCTTGAGCGATGTGGTAGAGTCAACACTTGTCACCGATGTCAGCACACCTTCTAAAATACAAGATACAAGTTGGATTCAGCCTGGTGTGGCAGCATGGGTGTATTGGGCTTACAACCATGGTTCCAATGACTATGACATCATCAAGAAGTACACCGACATGGCTGTAGCCTTGAAACTCCCCTATGTACTTATTGACGCAGAGTGGGATGAGATGAAGAACGGCAAGACCGTAGAGGATGCCGTGAAGTATGCTGTGGACAATGGCATCAAGCCCATGATTTGGTACAACTCGTCGGTAGGATGGATTGATGGTGCTCCAGGCCCCAAGTTCCGTCTTAACAAGCCCGAGGATCGTGAGAAGGAGTTTGCCTGGTGCGAGAAGATTGGAGTCACAGGTGTGAAGATAGACTTCTTCAGCGGTGAGAACAACATGAACATGGCGTATTGCATCGACCTTCTGGAGTGTGCAGCCAAGCATCACTTGCAGGTCAACTTCCATGGTGCCACCGTACCTCGTGGCTGGCAGCGCACCTATCCCAACCTTGTCAGCACAGAGGGCGTTTATGGTGCCGAGTGGTATAATAACGTGCCTACCTTCACCAAGCGTGCGGCAGCCCACAATGCCACTTTGCCTTTCACTCGCAATGTGGTGGGTTCTATGGATTATACCCCCTGTGCCTTTACCGACTCGCAGCATCCTCACATCACCACCCATGCCCACGAGTTGGCGCTGACAGCACTCTATGAGTCTGGCATCCAGCATTTGGCTGACCGTCCTGAGAGTTTCCTTGCCCAGCCAAAGGCTGTGAAGGACTATCTTGGCAGTCTGCCTACCGCATGGGACGAGACTCGTCTCTTGGCTGGTTATCCTGCCGAATATGTGGTGATGGCTCGCCGTAGTGGTGATACTTGGTATATTGCCTGCATCAATGGTACCGATGAGGCTAAGGACGTTACTTTCAGTATCGACCGCCTCAAGGGCTTGGGCAAGAAGATTACCCTTTTTGCAGATAGTGGTAAAGAGAAATCTCCATGGGCTATCAGCAAACCCGCAAAGATGCCTGCAACCATCAGTTGTCAGCCTCGTGGTGGTTTCCTGATGGTTGTCAATAAGTAAAGTAAACCCTGTCGTGGGAGTTAACGTATTGGCTTCCATGATGAAAATCAAAATATCATTATGAAAAAAACATTTCTTACTGCTTTATTCTTTGGAGCTTGCATGAGCATGAGCGCTCAGCAGTTCCCCTATCAGAATAACAATCTCTCGGCACACGAACGTGCCGTTGACCTTTGCAGTCGTCTTACCCTTGAGGAGAAGGCATTATTGATGCTCGATGATTCTCCTGCCATTCCCCGTTTGGGTATCAAGCGCTTCCAGTGGTGGAGCGAGGCTTTGCATGGCGTGGCCAATATGGGCAATGTCACCAACTTCCCCGAACCTGTGGGTATGGCAGCCTCGTTCAATCCCGACATGGTGTATCGTGTGTTCGATGCCGTCAGCACCGAGGCGCGTGCCAAGTGGAATGAACTGCAGAAAGAGGGTGGCGAGGTAACCCGTTTCCACGCTTTGTCATACTGGACTCCCAATGTGAATATCTTCCGCGACCCTCGATGGGGTAGAGGACAGGAGACATACGGCGAGGATCCCTATCTGACCAGTCTGATGGGATGCTCTGTAGTGCGTGGCCTTCAGGGTCCCGAGACATCCAAGTATCGCAAGACGTGGGCTTGTGCCAAGCACTATGCCGTACACAGTGGTCCGGAGTGGAGCCGCCATACGGCCAACCTTACCAATGTGAGTGCACGCGATATGCACGAGACCTACCTGCCTGCCTTCAAGGCACTCGTCCAGGATGCCAAGGTGCGCGAGGTGATGTGTGCCTACCAGCGTCTTGACGATGAACCTTGTTGCAGCAGCCAGCGCCTTTTGCAGCAGATTCTTCGTGACGATTGGGGCTTCCAGTATCTTGTGGTTTCCGACTGTGGTGCCGTGACCGACATCCATTCCAGTCACAAGACGGCCACTGATGCCGTTCACTCGGCTGCCCGTGCTGCTTTGGCAGGTACTGATGTGGAGTGCGGATACAACTACGACTACCGTAAGCTGCCCGATGCCGTAAAGCGTGACTTCATTACCGAGGCCGAGGTTGACAAGCATGTCATCCGTCTGTTGGAGGGCCGTTTCGACTTGGGCGAGATGGACGACCCCTCTCTTGTGGAGTGGAGCAACATTCCCAGTTCTGTTCTTGAGAGCAAGGAGCATCTGCAGCTTGCACTCGATATGGCGCGCCAGTCTATGACCCTCTTGCAGAACCGTGACGGCATCCTTCCCTTGAAGTCAAGCGACAAGATTGCCGTGATTGGTCCTAATGCAGACGACAAGCCTCTCATGTGGGGTAACTACAACGGTACGCCTACCACTACCGTTACTGTGCTCGAAGGCATCAAGGCCATCAACAAGAAGGTGAAGTATTTCAAGGCTTGCGACCTTACCGACAATCGTATCGTCACCCCCGTCTTCGACCAGCTCTCATTCGAGGGTAAGGCTGGTTTCAAGGGAACCTTCTGGAACAATACCAAGCGTGAGGGCAAGCCTGTTGCCACGCTGTATCATGCAGCTCCCTTTGCCAAGACTACGGCGGGCAACTATCAGTTTGCTCCTGGTGTGAAACTTACAGATTTCAGCGCGCTCTATCAGACGGTCTTCAAGCCTAAGAAGAGTGGTGAGGTTGTCATCAACGTAGAGTCTGTCAGCAACTTCGAAGTACTTGTCAATGGCGAGGTAAAGCAGAAGTACTCTACATGGCGTGTCACTCCTACCCGCACTCCCATTCAGGTAGAGGCTGGCAAGGAGTACAATATCGAGATTCGTTTTGCCCATATCCCCACCTATGGTGCCAGCATCAAGGTGAACGTCGGCATAGAGTCAGTCATCGACTACCAGCAGATTGTTGACCAGCTCAAGGGTATTGACAAGGTGGTTTATGTGGGTGGTATTGCCGCTTCGCTTGAAGGCGAGGAGATGCCTGTCGATATTGACGGTTTCCGTGGTGGCGACCGCACTCATATTGAGTTGCCCGCCGTGCAGCGTGGTCTCCTGAAGGCTTTGCACGAGGCTGGCAAGAAGGTCATCTTCGTCAGCATGTCGGGTTCTGCCATTGCCTACGAACCTGAGTCTGAGACTTGCGATGCCATTCTGCAGGCTTGGTATCCTGGTATGAAGGGTGGTCAGGCCGTGGCAGAGGTTCTCTTCGGCAAGGTGAATCCTTCGGGTAAGTTGCCCGTAACCTTCTATAAGAATTCCAGCCAGTTGCCCGATTTTGAGGACTACACCATGGAGGGACGTACTTACCGCTATCTGCGCAATCAGGAGCCTCTCTTCCCCTTCGGCTATGGTTTGTCTTACACCCAGTTCACCTTGGGCAAGGCCAAGCTCTCGGCTTCTTCGCTGAAGTGGAACGATACGGGTAAGGTTACCCTCAGCGTGCCTGTGCAGAACACGGGTAAGGTGGATGGTACTGAGGTGGTTCAGCTTTATGTAAAGAACCTCGACGACCCCGAAGGTCCTGTCATGCAGCTTCGTGGCTTCCAGCGTGTCGATGTCAAGGCTGGCCAGTCGGCTACCGCTACCATCGAACTCACTCCCAAGAGTTTCGAGTGGTTTGATGCCAAGAGCAACGCCATGAATGTACGTGCCGGACGCTTCCAGTTGCTCTATGGCAACAGTTCAAAGAAGAGCGATTTGCAGACTGTTGATTTCACCATTCAGTAATTTTAGTTATTGTAGATACATGAAAAAACTATTTTTTCTATTGTCGTTGATGGCATCCTCTCAGGTGCGTGCCTTCGACCCTCCCACCATGGGATGGAGTTCGTGGAATACCTTCGCACTCAACATCAACGAGCAGACCATCAAGCAGACGGCAGCAGCCATGAAGTCGAAAGGCTATGCCAAGGTGGGCTATGTGTATTGTAATATCGATGACGGCTATTTTGGAGGTCGTGACTCCCAGACGGGTCATCTGCTCATCCATCCCACCCGTTTCCCCAATGGCCTGAAGCCTGTGGTTGACTACATTCATGCACAGGGTCTTAAGGCTGGCATCTATAGCGATGGTGGTTATGACACTTGTGGTAGCTACCATGGTGGTGACAAGGATGGTGTGGGCGTTGGCTTGTATAAGCACGACCAGCAGGACTGTGACTTCTTCTTCAAGGAACTTGGTTTCGACTTCATCAAGATTGACTTCTGTGGTGGTGTGAACTATCACAACAAGGATGGTCTTAATCTGGATGAGAAGGAGCGCTACACGGCCATCCACAAGGCAATCGTCAATACGGGTCGTGAGGACGTGCGTATGAACATCTGCCGTTGGGACTATCCCGGCGCATGGGCCAAGGACATTGCCTGCTCATGGCGTATGCATGGCGACATCAACTGCAGCTGGGGTAGTGTAAAGGAGATTATCGAGGATAACCTCTACCTTTCGGCTTATTGCCGTGACGGACACTACAACGATATGGACATGCTTGAGGTGGGTCGATGGCTTAGTGCCGAGGAGGACAAGACGCATTTCGGCATGTGGTGCCTCATGAGCAGTCCCTTGCTCATTGGCTGTAACATCAACGACATCAAGACCGAGTCGGCCAATCTGTTGAAGAACAAGGAACTCATCGCCATCAACCAGGACTCCCTGGGCTTGCAGGCCTATGTGGTGAAACGCGACATCGAGAATGGCACCTATGTGCTTGTCAAGGATGTGGAGGAACTGAATGGCCTGAGTCGTGTGGTGGGTCTCTATAACCCCAATGACAAGGCTATGGAAATCAGTTTCGACTTTGCCGATGTGTGTCTGGGTGGACAAATTAAGATGCGCAACCTCTTTACCCGAGTCAACAAGAGTGGCACTTATGAGGGTAGCTACAAGGAGAAGGTGCCTGCGCATGGTCTCCGCATCTATAAGCTTACCGCTGAGGAGCGTTACGAGCAGACCCTCTATGAGGCAGAGACGGCCTTCATGCAGACCTATCAGGAGATTAAGTGGCGTGGTGATACCGATGCCCGCTTCGAGGAGAATGCCGCTTGTTCGGGTGGTGTGATGTGCTCGTGGTTGGGCAAGATTGCCAAGAACGATATCGTGTGGCCTCATGTCTATAGTAAGGAGGGTGGCGAGTACAACCTTACCGTATGCTATCTGAGTGGCGAGGCGCGCACTATGACGCTCGAGGTCAATGGCAAGAAGGCAAAGACCATCTCGGTAAGCAATACTGGTTGGAACAAGGTTTCTACCAAGACCGTGAAAGTCAACCTTGAGGCTGGCGACAACGTGGTGCGCCTGTACAACTCTTCTGCCCACATGCCTAACATCGACTGCATCAAACTCCAGAAAATCGTTCCCGATGCCGTAGAACAAGTCTCTGCCGATGAGGCTCTTGGCAGTCGTGCGGCCTACGACCTTCGTGGCGTCAAGCTTGCAGAGGGCAACTCTTCACGTCATCAGGTGGTGATTAAGAACGGCAAAAAGTTCGTGCGTTGAATAATTTGCGAAGTTCTGGAACACCAGGATACCGGAATCCGGCGGAGCTCCGGAATACCGAAACACCGGTATCCCGAAACACCGGAATCCCGAAACACCGGAATCCCGGAATGCCGAAATGCCGGAATCCCGAAACACCGAAATGCCCGAAACACCGGAATGCCGGTATGCCAAAATACCGGAATACCGAAACTTCGCGAATAGCAATCTCTATGACGGAACAAACAGCTGAAACCATGCTGTTTGTTCCGTTGCTTTTTCTCTTGGGGGGTGGAAAGGCAAAGGCACGAAGGCCACGAGTAAAAACTCCGTGAACTTCGTGCCTTCGCACTATGTTTTCCGCGTAGCAAACTTCTCTTTAACTTCCGCGTAGCAAATTCCCTTAACTTCCGCGAAACTAATTTCCTTTAGCTTCCGCGAAGCAAATTCCCTTAACTTCCGCGAGACTAATTTCCTTTAGCTTCCGCGAAGCAAACTTCCCGAAAAGAAAATTACACTTCCTTGTTCTTTACTACCGACTCGTAGTAAGCCAGGTAGTCATCCTTCTGGTCGCTTGCCATCCAAGCCATAGCCGAACGTGGGTGGTCATTCTGCGAACCGGTAATCATGTAGGGGATGAAGTAACCCCAGTCAATCTCCTTGTGCAAGGGGTTGATGTGGTCTTGTATGCACTTGATGATAGGCTCAAGCTTATATTTGGGGTTCTTGAGGAATGAGATCAGCAGCTCCATGGGACAGTTACCTGCACCACGGCCAATACCCATCATGGTAGCGTCGAGCATGTTGGCACCCGAACGGATGCACTCGATGGTGTTGGCAAATGCCAGCTGAGTGTTGTTATGGCCATGGAAACCGATGGTCTTGCCGGGAAGAGCGTTGATGTACTTGCTCATCAGGCTGTGGATGTCCTCTGAGTAGAGGCTACCAAAGCTGTCCACGAGGTAGAAGGTGCCTACGCGCGACTCAGCCACGTCGGCCAGAACCTGGTCGAGTGCACGGTCGTTAACCTTCGACACAGCCATCAGGTTGATGGTGGCCTCATATCCCTTGTCCATCACATGGTGAGCCAGTTCGATGGCTTTGTCAATCTGATAGTCGTAGCAAGCCACACGGAAGAGGTCAACCACGCTCTCGTCCTTGGGACGGATGTCGTCAAACTTGATGCGGCCGATGTCTGCCATTACAGACAGCTTCATGTCGGTGTTGTTCTCACCCACAATCTCACGCAGTTCATCCTCTGCGCAGAACTTCCATGGGCCAAACTCGGTGCGGGGAAACTGGTCCTCGCTGCTGATGTAGCCAATTTCCATGTAATCTACGCCAGCCTTTACGCAAGAGTCGTAAACACCCTTGACGAAGTCCTTGCTGAACTGCCACTTGTTCATAAGTCCACCATCGCGGACGGTGCAGTCCAGAACCTTGATTTCTTTTCTGTACATTGTATTGTTTTTAATGTTATAATAACGCATTTTGTTGGTTGCCGTTAGGCTTTTGTGTAAACGGGAGGAGTCAGATGAGTTTCTTCTCTTCCTCGATGTAGTAGTCAATCAGAGTGTTGTACACACTCTCCACCACGCTGGCGCTGATGCCTTTTTGTTCAGCCCATTCTCCACGGGTCTTTATCACTGCCTTTCTGCGCTCTGAGGCCTCTATACCTTTGGCCGTGCCGTCCTTGTACTTCACCACCTCGCGTACATACTCCATACGAGCGGCAAGCAGACTGATGATTTCAGAGTCGATGTTGTCGATTTCATGTCTCACCTCAGCTATGTTGGTGCATTCCTGGGGGAGTTTTTCGTTTACGTTGTGCGCCACAATCTTTACCTTGTTTTTGTTTAAGTTCAAAATCGTGACAAAATTAACACTTTTTCTTAGAAAAACCGACAAAATCACTCTATTTCTTGCAAATAAAGGCGCTTTTGTGCGTTATTCTTCTGTTTTCGCTACAAACTAACACGATTGACGGCCAGATGAAGCATCATCTGACCGTCCGTACATTCAATCGTTATTCAAACTAACCGATACCCTTTTCCTTGCCCACGATGGGGCGGAGGGCTTGTATGTTAGTTACCGCCACCGAAGCCGCCGAAGCCACCCTGACGCATACGAGCCATACGCTCCTCCTGGTCCTTGGTGTAGGCCTTGAACTGATCCTCGGTGAGGATGCCCTTGATAGCCTTGTTCTGAGCATCGCGACGCTTCTGCATGTCAGCGGGGTCGAACTGAGGCATACCGCCACCAGCGTTCATGAGTGAATCCATGCGGGCCATCATAGCCTTTGTATCGGTAACAAAGAAGTTCAGAATCTTCTTGTACTGGTCATCGTTAATCTTGCAAACCTCCTTTACGCGGTCAGCCTGACGCTTAGCCATGTCTTCGGGGTTGAACTGCATGCCTCCACCGGGGAACTGAGCTGATGCTGTCATAGTCACGAACATTGCTGCAATGGCGAAGAATAGTTTTTTCATAATGGTAGAAATTTTAAGTTTTTAATTTATGTTTTTATATTTAATGTTTCCGATTCAGGCTGCCGTCTGCCAAAAGCATTTTCAACCGCCCTACATCTCTATAGAACGTCGAAAGTCAAAAAGGTTTAATTTCTTTTTCATTTTTTTTATTTTAGGCATGTTTCTATCCTGTGAACCAGGATGGCAAGGTGGCGGTGCACTTGTGTTTTTGTCATCTTTTTTCTCCTGCCTGTAGTCATCCCGATACATTCCCGATATTAACCCGATATTAACCCGTTACTTTCCCGATGGGTTCCATCCCGATGAAAATGGGTGTTTTGGGTTGTTTGGCTACATCGCGATGTAACAATTTCTGCGTCGAGAAACTTAAAGCATGAAGTCTAATCGACACTATGTTTCTAATCTGGTATCTGATTGTGCCATTTGTAGAATCAAAATTGAATAATCAACAATATATTACACTTGATTTGTAAGTCTTTTGATGGTTTTCTGCTATTTTCTCGGATAAATTTATTATTTTTGTGCCAACAAAATCCTTAAATTGATGGTGAAAAAACAATTTGGTACGATTTAACCTCAGATTTTTGAGATGTTTTTGCTTTATGAACAGCGACTTTTGCAGACGTGCAAAATGCAGATGCAGGCATCTCGACCGATGAATGAAAAACAGCCCAAAAGATGAGTCTTTACCATAAGAAAGTTCACATCACAAATTGTGCCAAGTTATTTTTTATCATCACTTAATAGATTCACGATATGAATAAACAACAGCTTGCAAACCGCATCTGGGCATCTGCGAACAATATGCGCAATAAGATTGATGCCAATGAGTATAAGGATTATATCCTTGGTCTTATCTTCTACAAGTTCCTCTCTGATACTGAGGTGAAGTACTTCAAGGAGGTGTGCGACTGGGAGGATGATGATCTGCCAGAACTCGTGGAGAACTACGAGGACATGAACATGAAGAATGCCATTGCTGAATGTCAGGAGCATATCGGTTTCTTCATCGAATATAGGTATCTGTTCTCTACTTGGCTCAACGATACCAGCTTCAGCGTACAGACATTGAGCGAGGCTCTGAGCAACTTTGAGCGTCTGATGAGCGAGAACTATGCAAGCGTCTATGACGGCATCTTCAAGACCTTGCGTGAAGGTCTCAGCAAGTTGGGCGATAACCCAAGTTCACAGACAAAGGCGCTGAAGGGTCTTATCAAGCTCATCAAGGATATTCCTACCGATGGCTCTCAGGATTATGACGTCCTGGGTTACGTCTATGAGTTCCTTATCAGCAACTTCGCTGCCAATGCCGGCAAGAAGGCTGGTGAGTTCTATACCCCTCACGAGGTGGCAATGATCATGTCGGAGATTGTGGCCGAGCACCATAAGGACAAGGAGTCACTCGAAATCTATGACCCTACCTCTGGTTCCGGTTCATTGCTTATCACCATCGGTAAGGCTGTGAGCAAGCACATCCAGGGCAAGAACAAGGTGAAGTACTATGCACAGGAGTTGAAGGAGAACACCTACAACCTTACCCGTATGAACCTTGTGATGCGTGGCATCATTCCTCAGAACATCGTTACCCGTTGTGCTGATACCCTCGAAGAGGATTGGCCAATCCATGAGGAAGGCTCTGAGATTGACAAGCCATTGGCTGTTGATGCCGTTGTCAGCAACCCTCCATATTCTCAGCATTGGGATCCAAAGGACAAGGAGATGGACGCACGTTTCGCTCAGTACGGCCTTGCACCCAAGACCAAGGCTGACTATGCCTTCCTTCTTCATGAACTTCACCACCTGAAGAGTGATGGCATTCTCACCATCGTAATGCCTCATGGTGTGCTCTTCCGTGGCAAGGCTCCAAAGATCTATGAAAAGGATGGCAACGTGCTGCCTATGGAGCTTCGCGAAGAGGGTCAGGCAGAAGGTCAGATTCGTGCCAACCTCATCGAGAAGAACAACATCGATGCTATCATCGGTCTTCCTGCCAACATCTTCTTTGGTACAGGCATTCCTACACTTATCATGGTTCTGAAGAAGAACCGTGGCAACGAGGGTGTGCTCATCATCGATGCCAGCAAGGGCTTCGTGAAGGATGGCAAGCAGAACAAGCTCCGTGCCTGTGACGTGAAGAAGATTGCCGACACCTACCGTGAGCGCAAGGATATTCCTGGTTTCTCACGTGTGGTAACTCGTGACGAGATTCGCCGTAACGAGTACAACCTCAACATCCCTCGCTATGTCGATAGTAGCGAAGCACCTGTGAAGTACGATATTTACTCAACCATGTTCGGTGGCATTCCCAACAGCGAGATTGCCGACCTGCGTGAGTATTGGGAGGCTTTCCCAACCCTTCAGACAGAGGTATTCCAACCTGAGCAGGATCGTCCATACTCTACGGTCAAGGTGGACAACATCGTAGAGGCTATTCAAGTGAACAGCAATGTGCAGGACTTCAAGTCACGCTTCTCTGCTGCCTTTGCCGACTTCAAGACAATGCTCCATCAGCGTCTCATCGACCATGTGGAGGACGTGAAGGAAGTTGTGGAGAGCGACAACATTTCTGCCGACATCTTCCGCCGTACCGAGGGCTTGCCACTCGTGGATAAGTATGCAGCCTATCAGATTCTTGCCGACAACTGGTCGGGCATCATGGGCGATGTGGAAATCATCCAGACAGAGGGCTTTGGTGCTTGCAATGTAGTGGAACCCAAAACCAAGATGGTTAAGGACAAGAACGGTGTGGAGCAGGAAGTGGCAGACGGCTTGAAGGGTCGTATCATTCCTTTCGACCTCGTTCAGAAGACGCTCTTCCAGAGTGACCTTGATGCTATTGCTGCCCTACAGAGTCGTGTAGAGGCTATCGATGGCGAACTGGATGCAGCTCGTGACGAACTCCTTGCTCTGGAAGATACCGACAAGTACTTCGATGCAGAGAAGGACAATGCCTTTATCTCGAAGGAGATTACTGCCGACAGCAAGCCAAAGGCTGATGTGGAGGATGACGTGAAGGCTCAGCTCAAGACCATCGTTGCCCTCTGGGATGAGAAGAAGGCAAAGAGTGCTCAGGTGAAGAAAGACCTTCTGGCTCTTGAAACCCAGACAATCAAGACCATCGAAGCGCTTGATATGAAAGGCATAAACCAGTTCCTCGAACTGAAGTGGATCATGCCTATCACCTCTGCTATTGAGGCTTTGCCTGATGCCATCATCACAAATCTTGCAGATGCAATCAATGCCTTGGGCGACAAGTATGCTGTCACCTATAACGACATTGAACAAGACATCGCAGAGTCAGAGCAGAACCTTGCCGAACTCATTGGCCAGCTTACTGGCGATGAGTTTGCTATCAGCGGTTTGCAGAATCTTATAAAGAAGTAAGGAGGCCCACAGATGAAAGAAGATATCAAGCTGAAGCTGCAGCAACTCCTTGCAGAACATAAACGATTGGGAATTGCAGAGCAACTCGACTATACTAAGTTTTACCTGTACTCCATTATCACCCATAGTACAGCTATAGAAGGTAGCACCGTGACCGAAGTAGAGGCACAACTGCTGTTCGACGAAGGCATCACTTCCAGCAAGCGCACCATCAACGAGCAGAACATGAACCTTGACCTTCGCGATGCCTACCTCTACGGTATGGAATGGATTCGTGCGCATAAACCTATCACAACCGAATGGCTTATCACTCTCGCTTCTAAGGTTATGGCACGCACCGGTAGTGAATGCCATTGTGCAGGTGGCGATTTCTCAGCAGCCAAGGGTGAACTGCGACGACTTAACGTAACGGCTGGCCTTGGCGGTAAGTCGTACATGAGTTTTCTTAAGGTTCCAATGAAGCTGGAGGCATTTTGCAAGGAACTCAACGAGCGTCGTTCTGCCATCCGTCCAGATGACATTGTTGCCATATACGAACTCAGTTTCTGGGCACACTTCGAGTTGGTAACCATACATCCTTGGGCAGACGGTAACGGGCGCACATGCCGACTGCTGATGAATCTTCTGCAGATGGAGTATGGCGTTTTACCCACTAAGGTACTCAAGGAAGACAAAGCGGAATATATTCAGGCGCTCATTGACACACGTGAGGAGGAAAATATTGAGATATTCATAGACTGCATGGCTACTCTTCATTGCAAGCATGTGCAATATGATATCGCCAATTACAACGAGTCTATCGGCGATAAAATCGGCGATAATCCTATGCAAATAGTACAAATCGGCGATAAAAAGGCGGCGATAATGGCATTTATCACCGATAATCCAGGTGTTAAAGCAAGCGTTATCGCCGACCACATTGGTCTTAAAGCATCTCGTACCCGTGACTATCTCGCTGAGCTTGTAAAGGAAGGTAGGCTCACTATCGATGGAGCAAACAAGAACCGCACATATAAAATCGCTAATGAGGATAAATAATATGGAGCCAAAGATAAGACTAAAAGGATTTAGGGGGGAGTGGAAAACCTCCGTTATAGGAGAGATTGCCACATTCTCTAAAGGAAGAGGATATTCAAAATCAGATTTGCGCCCAGAGGGTAATCCTATTGTTCTCTATGGCAGATTGTACACAAATTACTCATCCGTAATAGATTCAGTAGATACATTTGCTTCTTTGCAGAATGGCTCTGTTCTTTCTAAAGGTAATGAAGTAATTGTTCCTGGTTCTGGAGAGACACCAGAAGATATTGCTGTTGCTTCAGCAGTTGAACAAAAAGGGGTTATTTTTGGTGGTGACCTAAATGTGGTGACATTCGACCAAGAAATAATTGTACCTGCTTTTGCTGCAATGAGCATAACCAACAGTAAAACGCATTACGAACTTAGTGGTTACGCACAAGGTAAAACTGTTGTGCATCTTCATAATGGTAGCATTTCAAAAGGACATTTATCTTATCCTTCTATAGACGAGCAGAATGCTATCGTTTCGTATGTTTCTTCCATTGACTCCCTAATCCAATCGACCACAAAGAAGATTGAATCTCTGAAACAGGTGAAGGCGGCAAGTTTGCAGTCAATGTTCCCACAGGAAGGGGAAACTACACCACGAGTAAGATTCAAGGGATTTGAAGGGGAATGGGAAACTAATTCGCTCAATACATTCTTAACACCTTCAAATTTAAAGAATAGAGATTGTAAGTTCACAAAAGAAGATGTTCTATCTGTCTCTGGAGAATTTGGTGTTGTTAATCAAATCGCTTTTCAGGGGCGATCTTTTGCAGGTGTGTCTGTTGCTAACTATGGTATTGTTGAGCACAAGGATATTGTATATACAAAGTCTCCTTTGAAAACGAATCCATACGGAATCATCAAGACAAATGAAGGAGAGGCTGGTATTGTTTCGACATTGTATGCTGTGTACAAGTGTACAAATGAGACAAATCCCACTTTTGTCCAATATTATTTTGACTTAGATTCCAGGCTTAA
>JAKSLO010000035.1 GCA_024401185.1 Bacteroidaceae bacterium
GTGAAGCGTGGGGAAAAGCAGCACGACATTGCCCTTATCCCCCCTCATTGTCCTTATCCCCCCCGGGGGGTAGGGGGCTGTCAGTCCTCTGTAAAAATTTAAAATTGAGGTTAAAATCTTCTGTCCTTATGCGCTTGTGAGACTTTCGCTCCGCGCCAGCCGATTTTTCACTTTTCACTAGCGAAGCGATAACATAATCAAGAATTTCAAGGAAAATAATACAAAAATAACAACAAAGACTTCCAAAGACTACCAAAGACCGCCAATAGGGTGTGGCAATGTTGTAACTTTGCATCGTGAAAGAAAAAACACACTAAGTATTATGTCAAGGAGGCTAAGGCATCACAGAAGGTATCAAAGTTCGTCAAGGACGGCAAGACCGTCATCGTCAAGGATGGCGTAGAGTACAACGCTGCTGGTGCTGTTATCAAGCACTAAACTTTAGCATTTTAAGGACGGGCCATTCCCCGATACTCACTTCAGCTTCCCTGTCGCCACATCGAGCATAAAGAAGCAGCAAGCAACAAAAAAATTTGCCAGAAATGAATTCTTCAAAGTGTAGCCCCCCTCTTACCCCCTAGGGGGAACAAAGGGGAAAAAGGACACATCAAATTCTTCAAACAAGCAAATTTCAAGAGGGGAAAATGATGATTTCTTGCAAATTATTTGCATGTTATGAAAAAAAACAATATCTTTGCTACCAAAACAGAAATAACCGAGACGCTGAGAAGGTAGTAGGTACAAATCTTAAAATCAACAAGTTTATGAAAAAGTTTTTTATCATCGCATTGGCTGCCATGAGCCTTTCGTTTACTATGGTGTCTTGTAAGAGCGCAGAGGAGAAGAAGTGCACCGAGTACGTTGACCAGATCAACAAGTGCCTGGAGGGTGACGATACCGCTGGTGCTATCAAGGCTGCTGACGAATTGCAGGAGTGGATGAACGGCTTGAACGACGATCAGAAGAAGAGTTTGAAAGATGCTATCGGTGCTGATGGCGAGTCGGCTTTGGAGACTCTGCTTGGCATGGTCAACATGCTGAAGAGCTTGCAGTAAAGACATCTGATACATACGTTAACAAAGTTTCTGCCACCCAAAGGGTGTGAAACTTCAGTCAAGAAATAATGTAAGCCACAATTGCTCACAAAACAACAAAAGTGAGGAATTGTGGCTTTACGGTTGACATAAATCTTACACAAATGCTGTTTTCGTGAAAAAAGGTAAAATGGCATGCCCACAGGTCCGTGGCTGGCAACACGCAAGCCCATAGAGTAAATGAGATAATAGCCGATGAATTTGCATATAATATTTGTGTGATACCAGAAAAATGACTACCTTTGTGCAAAACATGAAAAATACAACATTATTCTAATGAAAACGGACATTGAAATTGCAAGAGAGACTCCTCTGAAACCCATCTCGCAAGTGGCAGCAGGAATCGGCATCGCAGAAGACGGCTTGCAGCACTATGGGAAACACATTGCCAAAGTACCCGAATCGCTTATCGACGAGGAAAAGATAAAGCAGCACAAGCTCATACTTGTAACCGCCATCACGCCCACCAAGGCTGGCATCGGAAAGACAACGGTAAGCATCGGTTTGGCATTGGGCATGCAAAGCCTTAAGAAGAATGCGGTGGTGGCACTACGTGAGCCCTCTTTAGGCCCCTGCTTTGGCATGAAGGGCGGAGCAGCTGGAGGTGGCTATGCGCAGATACTGCCCATGGACAAGATTAACCTGCACTTCACAGGCGACTTCCATGCCATCACCTCGGCACATAACATGATTGCCGCCTTGCTGGACAACTACATCTACCAGCACAAGGACGAAGGATTTGCCATGAAGGAGATTCTGTGGAAGCGCGTGCTCGACGTCAACGACCGCAACCTGCGCTACATCGTGACGGGACTGGGTGCCAAGACCAATGGCGTGACGATGGAGAGCGGCTTCGACATTACGCCTGCCAGCGAGATCATGGCCATCCTGTGCCTCTCGCAAAATGCCGACGACCTTCGTCGCAGAATAGAGAACATCCTGCTGGGCACTACCATCGACGGAAAGCCTTTCAGAGTGAAGGATATGGGCGTTGCTGGTGCCATCTGCGTACTGCTTCAGGATGCCATACACCCTAACCTGGTACAGACAACCGAGAATACGCCTGCCTTTGTGCATGGCGGTCCTTTTGCCAACATAGCACATGGCTGCAACTCCATCATTGCCACACGTCTGGCACTTACCTACGGCGACTACGTCATTACCGAAGCTGGCTTTGGTGCTGACCTGGGTGCAGAGAAGTTCTACGACATCAAGTGCCGCAAGAGTGGACTTCAACCTGCGCTAACCGTCTTGGTAGCCACCACACAGGGATTGAAGATGCATGGCGGTGTACCCGTAGAGTCCATCAAGGAGCCCAACATGGAGGGTTTGTCAGCTGGCCTTGCCAACTTGGACAAACACATTCATAACATCCAAGGCTTTGGGCAAACCGTGGTAGTCTGCTTCAACCGCTTTGCCACGGATACGGACGAGGAGATTGAACTCTGCCGCAGGCATTGCGAGGAGATGGGGGTAGGATTTGCCATCAACAACGCCTTCCTGGAGGGAGGAAAGGGCGCAGAGCCTCTGGCAAGACTTGTCATCGACACCATCGACAACAATCCCAGCAAGCCCCTACAACTCACCTACCCTGATGAGGCAAGCGTGGAGGAGAAGGCACAAGCTGTTTGCCAGAAGATTTATGGCGCAAAGAGTGTAACGTTCGCTCCTGCTGCCAAGAAGATGATAGAGCGCATCAACGAACTCGGTATCAGCCACTACCCCATCTGCATCGCCAAGACGCAGTATTCCTTCTCTGCCGACCAGAAGGCGTATGGTGTGCCTACCAACTTCAACATCAATGTAAGAGACATCGTCATCAATACCGGTGCCGAGATGCTGGTGCTCATAGCTGGCGACATCATGCGTATGCCAGGACTTCCCAAGAGTCCGCAGGCAGAACGTATCGACATTGTAAACGGACAGATTGAGGGATTATCGTAAAGGGAGGAAGGATAGTATGTTTAGGGAGATAAAGAATATCAGGGAGTTCTTCTGCTGGCGAGCTGCGAAGCGGCAAGCCGAGCGAAAGGAGTTAAAGGAGTTAAAGACTTTAGACGACGGCCCAAAAGCAGATGTCTTGCTTCTTGAGTTATTCTACAAGGCTAATACTATCGTCCTTTAACTTCCAAAGCGACAAAGGAGCGATAACTCCCTTTTACTTCCTAAGCGACGAAGGAGCGATAACTCCCCAAATACTGAAGCATGCGAAAGTTAAAATAAAAAAATATATCGAAAATGAAAATAGTAGTTCTTGACGGTTATGCCTTGAATCCTGGCGACTTAAGCTGGGAGGGCATACAAGCCCTGGGAGAGATGACCATCTATGACCGTACAGATGTAAGTGACATAGTTGAACGATGTGGCGATGCTGAAATCGTGCTCACAAACAAGGTGCCTTTTAGTGCTGAGACACTTGGAAAACTTACTCATCTGAAGATGATTGGCGTGATGGCTACAGGGTATAACATCATCGACACGCAGGCAGCCAAGCAGCAAGGTGTAACGGTGTGCAACATTCCAGCCTATAGTACGGCTTCCGTAGTGCAATCGGTCACCTCCCTCCTACTGGCCATCACCAACCGGGTGGAACACTACACGCACCAGATTGTAGAGGAAAAACGATGGAGCAGGAATGCTGACTTCTGCTATTGGGACACAGCCCTCATAGAACTGGACAAGAAGCGATTTGGCGTGTATGGATTAGGCAACATCGGTTCGAGGGTGGCCATGGTAGCGCTGTCGCTTGGCATGGAAGTGGTGGCAATTACAAGCAAGGAGCCATCGGCGTTGCCTCAAGGCGTGACAAAGGTTGACGAAAAGACATTCTGGAGCACTTGTGATGTCATCTCCCTGCATTGCCCGCTCACACCCAACACACAGAATCTCATCTGCGAAAGCACGTTGACACAGATGAAGCAAGGTGCTATCATCATCAACACCAGTCGCGGCCCCGTTGTCAACGAACAGGATGTGGCCAATGCCCTAAAGAGTGGCAAGCTGGCAGCCTTTGGTGCCGACGTGCTCTGCACCGAACCGGCTAAGGAGGACAATCCTCTGCTCTCTGCTCCCAATGTATTTCTCACTCCGCACATTGCATGGGCAACCTTCGAAGCTCGTACTCGCCTGATGAATATCCTTACTCAAAATGTAAAAGCATTCATCAATGGCAATCCCATTAACAGTGTGTAAGCACTACGGGAATCATAAAAGCAAAATGATGCGAAGCCTCAAAAGCCTCGCATCATTTTCTCTATGTAGTATCTCTGGGTGTATGCACACCCAAACAACTTATCTACTTTTTGTAAGAATTACTTCAAAACAACAGTAATATCCTTACCGTCCTCGGTAACCTCGAGCTTGTCCTCACGAAGCAACCAACCCATTGCCAAATAAAGATCCTTGTCGGTCTTAATCTTTGCAGCCTTCTTCAAATCCTTGGTGTTCATAGCACCATTCTCATTCAATGCGGTCCAAACGGCACCTGCAATGTTACCAATCTTCTCGTTCATTTTCTATTTTACCTTAAATAAGTTAATGAATTAGTGTTAATTAACACACTATGTAAACTAATACAGTTATTTATCTAAACCACCACAAAGGTAATGATTATTCTTATGGAGACCAAAATTTATATGCTTTATAGCAGATTTTTGCCCAATTTCTTGTTTTATATCAATTTTATGAGTAAATTCGCAGTAAAATAAGAAAACGAACTGATGTGCAAAACTAATCTTACAAAAGCACTATAGACATTTGTAAGCATGAGGATTACTGTCAGCCGAAAACAGAAAGCTTGAAACCAAGCCTAATGGTAACCTATTGTAACGCACGAAGCATTCGTGAACGTGAAAATGAAATACAATGAAAAAATTATTTTTATACATCATACCTGTACTTTTACTGTCAAGCTGTGGCAGAAAAACCATCGAGGAACAGTTGGCAGATGCCGCTATAGAATTTACGGAGAAACAATGTCCGAAGGCTATTGATGACTTTACCACCATCGACAGCATGACCTTTGACATGCCCAGTCGCACCATGCATTATTACTATACACTCAAAGGCGATCTTGATGACAAGGAGATATTTACAAGTAGTGTGGTGGAAGACTTTCAGGAGAAGGTGCTCCTGCAGTTGCGTGGTGACTTGGGATTGAAGAAGGAAAAAGAGGCAAAGATAAACTTTGGCTATCACTATTTCTCTGAGCAGAAGGGCGAAGAGTTCATGTCATTCCTGTTCACCGAGGAAGACTACACGGGTAAGATGACACCTCGTTCATTCAACTATCACGAAACAAAGATATTGCGTGAATACTCACAAGCACATTATCCCTTGCGCCAAGACTCCTGCACCGTGATTGACAGCTTGTGGTACGACTCCATTTCGCGCACCATCTATTATGACTATACCGTGAACGGCATGCTCGACAACGATAGCATCTACAACGACCCTGCCATCAAGAATGCCATGACGAAAAGCCTAATACAGATTATCAAGGAGGACGACAGCAAGACCATAGAGCGTGACAAGGAGAAGCTGGACTTTGCCGTGCGCTACTATTCCAATAGCACAAAGAAACTCCTCCTACAGGTTCACATCAAAAACGAGAAACTGAGGTAATTACGAATGTTTCTTCTTACCTAAAGTCTTAAGAATACGGTTCTTAAGCGACTTGAATATCTGTTGGAAGTTGCCTTTGCGCAGATTGAGCCATAGCTCCTCCAACGAATACTGCACCTTGCGGAAGGGAGAATTCCATGCGTTGAGCAGATAGTATTCTTTCTGGTATGCCTTGTCTTCCGTCACCTCGTCAGGGTGAACAAGGGGGAAGCGCATCTCATGCCGAGGCATGATGAATTGCCAACGCATGCGCTTGGGCAACAGGTCGAGTTGTGCAGCATAGTGCGTACCACCATCCATGCCAATGTTGTTGACAAGGTTGCACGAAGGCATAATGGCAAGTCCATCATGCAGCAACATGTATGCCCAGAATATGCTTTCATAGTATTCCCTTCCTGTGGCCATGTGGTTCTGACACATAGCCACCATGTCATTACGCTGTCCGTATTGAGCCACTTTCTGTTTCAAGAGTGCCAGACGGGCAGGGTCTTTCAGGAAAGCATAATCGCCTTCCCAGTTGTTAACCACCCTCGCCCACGACGCCCATCCCCAAATAGAAAAAGCACGCGTGAAGAAATACGAGGAACCAGCTTCCAGATCATCTTTTCGCTTTGACACCATGAAACCAGAGATAAGCGTAACGCGCTCATCATGCTCATAGCGGTCGAGCATCTCCTTGCAGAAAGGGAAGAACGACTGCGATGGCACATCATCATCCTCCAGTACGATGCACTTGTCTGTCAACGAGAAAGCCCATCGCTGCGACAGATACTCTGCCGGGTCGCATCCTACATTCTTCTCCTGATAGTTGCGATGCACCTCACATTCCCAGTCAATCTGGTCATCGGCCACCAAGGCACGGCACTCCTGGATGCCGGGCATATCATCCCTACCCTCGCGTGGTCCATCTTGATAAAGGAACAAACGCGAAGGCCTTGCCTTCTTCACCTCTGCCCATACCTGCGAAAAATGGTCGGCACGGTTGAAGAAAAGCAGCAGAACGGATATGTCCGTGGCGTATGGTTTCATAATAAAGGAATCCTATCCCAACCTTCCCCGAGGGGGGTTATTCATTCATAGCCTGCTCAAGCGCACGGCAAAGCTGGTCGGGACAGCTGGTTGACTTCATACCGCAGCGAGTGCCATTGAGTTTGGAGATTACATCATCAGCCTTCATACCGACCACAAGCTGCGAAATACCCGCAGTATTGCCTGCACAACCACCATAGAAATGGCAATGGTTGATCACACCATCCTTTACGCCTACTTCAATGTACTGTGCACAAGTACCTTGTGTCTTATAGAGTGCCTTTACGCTACCATCAGCCAAGACTTCTTTCTGAACATTTTCCATAATATCGTTTAAATTATAACGACAGAAAGTGAAAGGCACAAGACAGAGAAACACCATGGAAAGGTTGCCATCCTGTACTTTTCACTTTCTGTTATTTAGTTTCGAAAGCTTCTTACTCTTCCTCGGGCTTCATGTTGGTGTAAACGGTCTGCACGTCATCAAACTCCTCGAGCTTCTCCACCATCTTGTTGATGGTAGCACGTGCCTCGTCGTTTACCTCCTTCAGGTCATTGGGGATGTAGGTGAACTCACCACCGACTTCCTCATAGCCATCAGCCTCAAGCTTCTTCTGAATCTCATTGTAGCTGGTAGGCTCACCGTAGATGGTGATGGTTGTCTCGTCCTTGTCCTCATCATACTCCTCGTCGAACTCCTCATCTACTCCATAGTCGATCATCTCAAGAACGAAGTCATCCATGTCCATATCAGCCTTCTTCTTGAAGGTGAATACGCACTTATGATCGAAGAGGAATGACAATGAACCAGTAGTACCCATGTTGCCGCTGAACTTGTTGAAGACACTACGAACGTCAGCCACAGTACGAGTGGTGTTGTCGGTCAAGGTGTCAACAAAAACAGCTACGCCGTGAGGGCCATATCCTTCATAAGTAACTGACTTATAAGCTGACTTATCCTTACCCAAAGCGTTCTTGATAGCACGTTCGATGTTGTCTTTGGGCATATTCTCACGCTTGCAGACAGCAATTACAGAACGGAGTGAAGGATTGTTCTCGGGTTCAGGGCCACCTGCCTGAACAGCAATTGCAATCTGCTTACCCAGACGGGTAAAGGTCTTGGCCATGTGGCCCCATCTCTTAAGCTTTGTAGCTTTACGGTACTCAAATGCTCTTCCCATTGTTTGATGTTTTAAAAAACAGAGAAAAGAGAAGAGAGAAGAGAGAAAAGAAATCGTTGATTGCAATTTTCCTTCTCAGCATCTTACTTATCATCTGTTTTGTTCTTATTTTAATTATTAATTGTTTGATGTTTTAAAAAAACAGAGAAAAGAGAAAAGAGAAGAGAGAAAAGAAATCGTTGATTGCAATTTTCCTTCTCAGCATCCTACTTATCATCTGTTTTGTTCTTATTTTAATTATTAATTGTTTGATGTTTTAAAAAACAGAGAAAAGAGAAGAGAGAAGAGAAATCATTGATCGCTATTATCATTCTCTGCATACACATTATCGTCTGTTTTGTTCTTAATATTATTTTTCGTTGTCTTGATTATAGCAGTCAGAATATTCTTTATGTTGAGACAGTCGGCGTAAATAGAATTAAACTCCTTCTCATCCAAGAATTCTGATCTGTTTAATATGCGCAACCAATAGAGAGATTCGTTTGTTTCTTTAAACGCAATATACATCTTGTTAAGATAGTCCTTCTTACTTGATGCACACAGAGCTTCATGCACATTCGCACCGATACTCGTACCAGAACGTTTTATTTGTCTACTAATATCGTATTCTTGTTTCTTCAACAGGTACTGCCACAGTTTTACACACCTGACAGCAAAATCCTCTACTTTAGCAACAACAGGCTTATCTGCCATATACATTATTAGTATGAGTTCAACGCAACGGCGTTCTCTTCTCTTTTCTCTCTTCTCTTTTCTCTCCGAATTATGTTAAAATTGATTAACGAAGTTCGGCACTTAGTGTCGAAGTGAGGTTCTTTATCAATTTTTGCATAATTTGGTCGATTTGCTTCTCATTCAACGTCTTCTCTGCATCCTGGAGGATGAAGTTAACGGCGTATGACTTCTTACCTGCAGGGAGGTTCTTGCCCTCATATACATCAAAGAGACGTACCTCCTTCAAGAGCTTCTTCTCGGTAGAGTAAGCTATCTTCTCTATCTCGGCAAACTCAACACCCTTGTCGAGCAACAAGGCAAGGTCACGGCTTACTGCAGGGAACTTGCTGATTTCCTTATATGTTACAGTAACATTCTTAATCAGCTTCATCAACAGCTTCCAGTTGATGTCGGCAAAATAGACAGGAGCATCGATGTCGAACTGCTTCTGCATCTTATAGGAAACCACACCCATCTTCACCAGCGACTTGCCACCGCGGTTCTGAATCTCAAGAGCCTTGTCGAAGAGGTCACTCTGCAAGGGGGCAAATACCAGCATGCCGAAGGGAACGCCACAGCGGTTCAGCACATTCATCACATAAGCCTTGAGCTCTGCAAACGAGCTATCCTCGTCAGCATGTGCCCAACTGCCCTCCACGCGCTTGCCAGTCACCCAGATGCCCAGGTGATAGTCCTCCGAGTAGGCATCGAGCATGTGCTTGATGACCTCGGGGTCGCGACTGCTCGATACACCGGGCATGATGTCAGCACAACGCTTCTCCTCATTAAAGTAGTAGCAGTTGCCAAACTCAAAGAAACGCTGGTTGGGCATACGGTAGTTGGCATTGCGGGCAATGCTCTCCAAACCACCAAACAACAAGGTCTGACGCAATACGCTAAGGTCGTTGCTCAAGGGGTTAAGCAGACGCACGCAGTTCTCTGCCTTGCAGGTCTCCTGCATCTCGTAATAAGATGCCTTGGTCAGCGAGTTATTAAGAATCTCATTGAAGCCACATCCTACCAGCTGCTCGCTCACGAGGTTCTGCAGTTTATGGCTCTTATCATTGTCGCCCTTCACAGCGATGCAGCTGTTCATGGACATAGGAATCTCCACATTGTTGTAGCCGTAGATGCGAAGGATGTCTTCCACCACGTCGCAGGGACGCTGAACGTCCACACGATAAGCAGGAACCTCCAGCTTGATGCCCTCTGCCGTCTCCTCGGTTATCTTCATCTCAAGGCTCTGGCAGATGCTCTTGATGGTGTCACGCTCCAGCTTCTTGCCAATCAGACGGTCGCAGTAGTCGTACGAAAGATCTACGTTGAAGTTCTTGGCAGGAGTGGGATTCACGTCCACAATCTCCATGCTGACCTCAGCGCCAGCCAGTTCCTTAGCCATCAGGGCAGCCATCTTCAAGGCATAGATCTGACCATTGGGGTCGATGCCACGCTCAAAGCGGAAGGAGGCATCAGTAGAAAGACCATGACGACGGGCACTCTTACGAATCCAGGTAGGATTGAAGTATGCACTCTCGAGCAACACGTTTTTGGTGGTTTCGTAGGTACCGCTACCCTTACCGCCAAACACACCGGCGATGCACATGGGCTCTTCGGCATTGCAGATGGCAAGGTCCTTGTCGCTCAGCTTATGCTCCACACCATCGAGTGTAACGAAGGGAGTGCCCTCGGGCATAGTCTTTACCACTACCTTACCGCCCTTGATCATGTCAGCATCAAAGCAATGCAAGGGCTGTCCGTAAGCCATCATGATGTAGTTGGTAATATCCACAATGTTGTTGATGGGACGAAGACCGATAACATTCAGTTTATCCTGCAACCATTTGGGACTCTCCTTCACCTCGCAGTTCTTCAGCGAGACAGCGCAATAGCGGGGGCAAGCCTCGGTAGCCTCTACCTCAACGCCAATAGGCAGATCGTTACTGTCCACCTTGAAGGCATCCACGTCAGGACGATGCAGGGCTGTCTTGTAGCCATTCTGCACGAGGTAGGCGTACAAGTCGCGAGCCACGCCATAGTGGCTGCAAGCATCAGCACGGTTGGGGGTGATGTCCACCTCAATCACATAGTCGCTCTCCAGGTTGTAGTATTGAGCAGCAGGGGTTCCGGGCACGGTATCCTCAGGCAGCACGATGATGCCATCATGACTGGTGCCAACGCCAATCTCATCCTCGGCACAAATCATGCCGTTACTCTCAATGCCGCGAAGCTTACTCTTCTTGATGGTGAAACACTCATCGCCATCATACAATTTGCAGCCAAGTGTAGCCACCATCACCTTCTGGCCGGCAGCCACATTGGGAGCACCGCACACAATCTGTACAGGGTCACCGCTACCCAGGTTTACGGTTGTCACGTGCATGTGGTCGCTGTTGGGGTGCACCTCACAGGTAAGTACCTCGCCTACAACAATGCCCTCAAGGCCACCCTTGATGCTCTGCACTTCTTCCACACCATCGACTTCCAAACCGCCAGAGGTCAGGGCATCTGCCACCTCCTGTGCAGTCATGTCAAAATCGACATATTCACGCAACCATTTATAAGATATATTCATTTCTGCTTTGTTAATTTACAATTTCGGGCGCAAAGTTACATTTTTTTTTTAACTTTACCAAAAAACACCTTATTCAATTAATCATCTTTGTTAAGTTCGGAACGAAGACAAGTTATTTGAAGCCCTAAAAGGGGACATCACCTCCAGAAGGAGTATCAACAGGCATGCCGAACGGGCTATCCTGCGACATAAGCCTTTCATTGGCACCTGCCGACGAGGCAATCGTTTGGTTGTCCACATCGGGTGGCACAGGTATGTACTGCGTCTCGTGCATATCCTCAAATCGTGCAAACTCATGGCGGAACTTCATCCTGATAGTACCCGTGGCACCATTACGGTGCTTGGCTATGATAAACTCTGCCATACCCTTCGTGTCACGGTTCTCTGGGTCCAGAGTATTGCCATAGTATTCAGGTCGATGGATGAAGCACACAATATCGGCATCCTGCTCGATGGCACCCGATTCACGCAAGTCGCTGAGCTGAGGTCTCTTACCCTCTTCGCCATCACGCTTCTCCACCGCACGGCTCAACTGGCTCAGCGCAATGATGGGTATGTTCAGCTCCTTGGCTAGTCCCTTCAGGCTTCGGCTGATAATGCTCACCTCCTCCTGGCGGTTGTTGTAGTTCGCTCCGCTGGCGGTCATCAGCTGCAGGTAGTCAATCATGATGACCTTCACCTGATGCTCACGCACCAATCGGCGTGCCTTGGTACGCAGCTCAAAGATGCTCAAACCACTCGTATCGTCCAGATACACAGGGGCATCATTCATCGTGTTCACACGTGCATCCAGCTGTGCCCACTCATGCGCCAGCAACTGTCCGTTTCTCAGCTTCTCACCACTAATCTCGCACACGTTACCCATCAGTCGTCGCACCAGCTGCGAGCACGACATTTCAAGCGAGAACATGGCCACAGGCGTCTTCTGGTCGATGGCCATCTTCTTCATCATGCTCAGCACGAAAGCCGTCTTACCCATGGCAGGACGGGCGGCGATAATCACAAGGTCGCTGTTCTGCCAGCCACTCGTCATCTTGTCTATGCCCTCAAAACCGCTGCTCGTGCCACTCAATCCATCCGCACGCGTCGAGGCCTTCATCACCGTCTGATACACCTCCTCGATGAAGGGATTGATCTGCTGGGCAGTCTTCTTCATGTTGTTCTGCGACAGGTTGAAGATGTTCATCTCTGCCTCATTCATCAACTCATCCACATCCTGGGTCGAGTCGAAGGCCTTGGTCAGCACCGTACTGGCAAAGGTTATCATCTGGCGTGCCAGGTACTTCTGCTGTATAATCTTGGCATGATATACTATGTGGGCCGAACTGTTCACATTGTTGGCCAGAGACGTTATGTTGAAGGGACCTCCTGCCTCCTCCAGGTTACCGGTTGACTCCAGATACTCGGTAACAGAAAGCATATCGATAGGCTTTTGCTGCAGCGAAAGGTTTTGCACAGCCTCATAGATCAACTGATTGCGATGGTCGTAAAACGACTCCGGCTTCAGTATCTCACTCACCATCCCATAGGCATCCTGCTCAATCATCAAGGCACCTACAACGGCATTCTCCATCTCCAGGTTCTGAGGCTGGCGATGTCCGAAACTGTCCACCTGAGGAACTTCTACTACCTTTGTCTTGCTATTTCTTCGTGGTGCTGGCATAATTTAACTATTAAACAATGAACAAACTTGTTTTTCATTCGCAAAGTGGCTACAAAGGTACACACAATAATTAAAAAATCCAAAAAAGAAGCACATTTATCTGTCACTTTTTTGTAACTTTTATGATTATTGTATAACTTTGCATTGAAATCAAAAAACAACATACATTATGAAAAACGTCACAAAGATACTCAGTATCATGGCATTGATGTGCTGCCTTACGCTCAGCACCTATGCACAGGGTTCCAGCAAGGCACAGAAGCGCATTGCCTACACCATCAAGAACCTTAAGCTCAATGCCGCCCAGGCCAAGGCAGTAACCCCCATCCTAACCTCCTATCTTACTGAGATTAAGGTGGCAAAAAAGGCTTATTCCGACCTCAAGGACAAATACAAGAGAGACATCGAGAAGGGCACACTTACCGACAACGCCGCACAGGCGCTGCTCAATGCAAAGTTCGATTTCGATGGCAAGGAGAACGAAATCAAGAAGAACTACACCAAGAAGCTGGCCGCAGCCATTCCCTACAAGAAGATCTATTATTGCTTCGACCTCATCAACGACAAGATGAGCAAAATAGAAGGTAAGAAGAGCAAAGGTAATGACGACGACGACGATTAAGCGCAATGGCCTTAAGGCGTGGTTTCTTGCCCTGCGTCCCAAGACACTCACCGGTGCCGCAGCTCCCGTCCTACTGGCTTTAGCCTTGTGCTACAAAGACGCCCAGCTTTACTATACCCCCATCGGGCAGTCCTCCGTTTTCCAATGGGTTCCTGCTCTCTTGTGCCTCTTGTTCGCCCTGCTCATGCAGGTCGATGCCAACTTCATCAACGACTATTTCGACTGCATCAATGGTGTGGATGGCGAAGAGCGACTGGGTCCCAAACGTGCTTGCGCCCAGGGATGGATCTCCCTGCATGCCATGCAACGTGGCATCGCCTTCACCACATGCCTCAGTTTGGCGGTAGGCATCCCCACCGTACTATGGGGTGGCCTCGAACTGCTCATCGTGGGCGTCGTATGCGTAGTCTTCGCCTTTCTTTACACCACGATATTGGCGCGCAAGGGATTGGGCGACCTCCTTGTCATCGTCTTCTTTGGCATTGTGCCCGTCTGCGTCACCTACTACGTGCAGTTGCACACCATTCCGCTCTACGTCTTCCTGTTGAGCATTGGCATGGGTCTTGTCACAGACAACCTGCTCATTGTCAACAACTACCGCGACCGTGAAACCGACATAACAGTAGGCAAGAAGACATTGGTATCACTCATTGGAGCCAACACCACCGAGTGGCTTTATCTCATCTTAGGCATTCTGGGTGTGGCCTCATGTCAGATTCTATGGTCAGAAGGTCGCATGTGGGGAGCCATACTTCCCGCAGCCTATCTCATCCCCCACCTCATCACCTGGCGCACCATGGTCAAGATAAACCATGGCAAGGCATTGAACACCGTACTGGGACGCACAGCACTCAACATCTTCCTGTTTGCCCTTCTTGCTGCCATTGGCGTGTTGTTGTAAAGCCACCCTATTTCGCTCTCGCGAAAATCTCGTCCCCCCACGTCATCCAGACGGTTGAACTGATTTTCCCCGTGCATCTCCCGAGGTTCCCCCGTAGAGCCTACACAAATGCGTGGAGAAATACGGGGGATGGTCGGGGGAAAGTCGTGCACAGTTCGTAGTTTATAGTGCATAGTGCATAGTCCTTCTGCAGCGAGCAGAGAAGCGGCAAGCTGAGCTGACTTCGTCGAGCCCTTCGGCCTTCATTATTGGCTGGCACTTTGCAGTTATTGTTGTTTCTTTAAAATCAGATCTGCCAGCAACACAGCATGTTCTTTATCTTCTTTTGGAGCATCCTTAGGACGCCATGCCACAATGAAACGAACATTAGCAGATGCCACCTGATACCCTTTTTCTGCCCACAAGAAGAGTTCTGCCTGCATCTTTTGTGATAGTTGCGCAACACTGGCACCTGACTTTACATCATAGAGGTAATTGTTAAGGAAACGAAGTGGCTCGCCTGACCTCAAAGTAAGAACTTCTTTCTTTCTCGACTTGAAGAATCCAAGGTTCACATCCTTATGCGACAGCTGTAGCACTATCTCATTTGGCATCTGGTATGGTTGAGTGTCAACCATCTGTATGTCAGTTTGCAGATGGTCAAACAAATGTGAGGTAGTATGAATGAAAAGTCGATGTTTGGCACGCGTGAAGCCCACATAATAGCGTCGAAATACTTCATCCGTAATGTGATGCGGTTCGCTTAATAATAGGTAAACATCATCAAACTCCCTACCCTTCGACTTATGAATTGTAGAGACAACCACATCAGCATCGGTTAGGTCACAGAAGTCTTCTACTGAAGACTCAAAGACAAACTCCTTGAAGTCAGTAAGATATTTCGTTTTGTTGATTTCCTCGAAAAGCTGAATGCAACGCTTAAGGTAATGAAGACTTTCGGACGAGGAATAAGCTAAAAAGGTCTTGTGCTTGGCTTCTTCCCAAACCTCATCAGCAATCATCGGCGTGCTAGTCTTTGCATCAATGTGCTTCAAGAACATGCGCACCTCAGCCATATTCCAAAAGCGAAAACCATCCATACTCTGTATCAATTTGCTCTGAAGGCCATTCTTACGCAAGAGAGCGACCAGGATGACTGCTTCTTCATTCGTTTGAGTGAGTACACAAATCGAACCTGCACCACGGTGAGCGACAAGTTCGTTTACCAATGGCTCATACATATAAGCCGAAATGTGATGTGTTATGCTTACAAAGCCTTCCTCAGCGTTCATCGAAGCAATTGGCTTACTTTTCAATCTGCCGTGAATACCCTTAGCAAAGGCATTGGCAAAGCTGACCACATGCTGACTGCTACGGTAGTTTTCTGTCATCTCAACAAACCGACCATCCGACTCGTTCAGCAATTGAGCCATGTATGCGGAATTAGAACCACGAAACTCATAGATATTTTGGTCATCATCACCCACGGCAATCACACGCATCTCTTCGTTAGCATTCATCAAGGCACGTACAAGAGCAAATTCTTCGGCGCTCATGTCTTGTGCCTCGTCTATAACTAGTACAGTCTTGGCTATACGATTTGGCTCCACTTCGCCCTCGCTAATCATTTTGGCAGCACGCGAAACCACATCCTTGGCATCATCCAAATTGCCTATTCGTCCAAGAAGGTCGAAACAATAGGAATGGAAAGTTTTTATCTCAACGAAATGAGCCGCATTGCCTATTAGTCCCATTAGCCTTTGTTTGAACTCGATGGCTGCTGCACGCGAGAAGGTAAGCATCAGCAACTGTTCGTGTTTCACATCTTCCAGCAGTAGCAATGAAGCCAGCTTATGCACCAGCACACGCGTTTTGCCACTGCCAGGACCTGCTGCTACAACGATGCATCGGGAATCCTTGTCTGAGATGATCTCCATCTGCTTGGCAGATAATGCTCCAAACAGTTGCTCGTATTTCTCGGGTGTTACGTTTCTTTCTATCTCGCGCACACGATTTCCTTTGAAATATTTTGCCACAAAACGCTTGTAATCCATTTGGAAATAATCTTGCACATACTGCAGAGCTGCATCATAATCCTTCACCATCAAGTTGGCGTATTCTCCTACAATGTGCACCTGCTGAATCTTCTGTTTGTAGAACTCATTCAGCATGCGGTAATCATCCTGCTTATAGCGTAGTCGGTTGTCTTTGATGCGACGTATATCCATGGCATTGTAGAGCACAAGGAAGCCACCTTCCAGTTTCAGCGCCCCAATCTTCGAAAGATAAAGCAAAGCCTCTTCCACGTCCTCCAATTGCACGTCTTTTAGGATGTCAACGTGATCAACCGCTTTCTGCTTAAAATCGTTCAACAGCTCCACCACCGAGAACTGTATTCCCTTTCTTTGTTCCGATTCAGTTTCTTCATGTGTAGCGGCGAGCTTGTACAGCCATTCTACGGCAAAACGGCAAATTACCATTCGTCTCTCAAAACGGTACAGGGTTGCCTCTGCATCAGCTATGCGTTTCACCTCAAGATAATGGGCAGCATCCTCATTTTTGCGGGTGTAGCCCTTCATCGTGAGGAAATAGAGCAACGTGCGGATGTCCTTCTCTGTTGCTGTTGCAATGCCCTCATTCTGAGCATTATCATTCAGCTGCTTGCATGAGATGCGCAACGAATCATCTGGTATTTGGCTGAGGATGTATCGCTCCAATTTCGTAAAGCGCTCCAGTAGGCGTTTTGACCTGTACTCCGACTCTCCTGCATCATTCAAGTAAGCCGAAATATCTTTCGTGTCAGCAAGAATGCCATCCTGACGCATACGCTCAACAGCCGACACTACCTCCCACTTGTTCAACCCAAGTATATCAGCCAAATAATCCACACGCGATTCGGCTTCAGCATCTTGTGCCTTGGCAATATATTTTTGCGATATCAAGGATTTAATGATACGTACAGCCTTCTCCACCTCATCTTTTTCAAACAGCAGCGACTCCGAGATGCGCTGTCGGGCTTCATCCATGTTTTTCACCGTGATGCCTGTGGCATAGACATGCGGCACATTGTTTCCCCGTTCCAAGTAACCTGCTTGTTCGAGCGCAGCAAGGGCCGTTCTCACACGAGTTTCGATATCTGTAACCGAATCGTCCCATCCTGCCTTTCTCGCTATTTCCAATGCCGAGCAACAAGCACGCATACGTTGTTTGGTAAGGTCTTTCACGGCTTTCCACACCTGCTGAATCTCGCTGATGCTCAGTTTTGTTTGGTTGAGCAGAATGAAATGCTTGTCGAGGTCAGCATCGCTATACAACACAAAACAACGTGCTTCAAGATGTGGGTCACGGCCAGCACGACCTGCCTCTTGCACATAGTTTTCGAGTGAATCAGAAATGTCGTAATGCACAACCATCCCCACATCGCTTTTATCCACACCCATGCCAAAAGCAGATGTAGCCACGATGATGTGCACCTTATCCGTCATAAACTTATCCTGATTGGCAACCTTATCGTCAGCATCCATCTGTCCGTTGAAAGGCAATGCTTTGAAACCATCGCGTGTCAGTTTCTCTGCTAACATCCTTGTTCTTTTTGTTCGGGAAACGTACACAATAGTTGGACAGTCATTTTCAGCTATCAGCTGACGGAGCTTCATATACTTGTCCTCATCTGTTTCAGCATGGATGACAGAATAACGCAGATTGGTTCGGGATGCCGTCGATGCAAATAGCTGAAGGTCAATGTCAAGCGTCTGCTTAAAGTAATCGCAAATATCCTGAATCACCTTCTGCTTGGCCGTTGCCGTGAAGCACGATACAGGGATGGAAGTGGGGCAGCGTTTCTTCTTCTGGTATTCGCTAATGAACTTACCAATGTAGAGGTAATCCACACGAAAATCGTGCCCCCAAGAAGAAAAGCAATGTGCTTCGTCTATCACAAACCTCACCACATGGCGAGCCAGTAGTATCTTCTCTATCGTCTTTGAGCGAAGCATCTCCGGAGCAATATAGAGTAGCGACGCATTACCATCCTGCACACGCAGTATCGCTTCAGAACGGCTGATGGGGTCGAGCAATCCGTTAATGGTTACGGCATCTATAATGCCCCTCTCGGTAAGGTTATCCACCTGATCCTTCATCAGCGATTGCAGAGGAGAGATGACTACCGTGAGCCCATGCACCGAACGGCCGTCCATCAACGCAGGCAACTGGAAGGTGAGCGACTTGCCTCCACCTGTAGGAAAGATGGCTAACAACGATTTGCCTTCTACAGCTGCCCTTACAGCATTCTCCTGCAAGGGTTCACCCTCGTAGGTACGGAAATGGTCATAGCCGAAAAAATGTTTGAGGTTGTGATGCACGTCAAGCTCTTTATGGCAATACTCACATCCTTCATCGCATCTTGTATGGCGAAGCAGTTCAACAACATTGTTCACATTAGGGTAATTGTGCAGTACCCATGCAGGAGTGATGGAGCGATAATCGGTCGTATCTATCAAGGCAAGTGCATAAGCCAGTTCAACGGGATGATGTTTCACAAGGTTGTCCACATCAGCATTAGTGCATATCTTACCTTGATACTCGTAACGAATCAATTCGTGTAATAGAATCTTCTCATCTGCTTTAGCCTTAACAAATTCGAAGAAGCCCACAAACTCAGGAACTTTATACAACAAACCGGCAAAAATCGTTTTCTTTGCATTGGGCAAGGAGTTCCATCGAGCCACCTCGTCCATCAGCAAATCCTGTGCCTTCTCACAATCATTTACGGGATTGTTCATCTGTTCGCTCACCAGCTTATCATCCTTGACCAACCTATGGTAAGGTCTTTCAGGAAACAACAGAGGCGACATGTACAGCGTATCTACCAAAATCCACTTGCGTGCATACTCCCCTAATAGATACCTTGCATCATGGTGAATGATGTTGTGCCCGCATACATACTTCACGTTACCCAGAAAAGCCAAAGCACCACGTTTGTCAGCAGCATGATAGGTAGCTCCATCCCATCGCAGACAGCCCACATCATGTATCTTCTTATCCTTTACACCAACCTCAACGTCCACAAAAGCATAGTGTGATGCCACACATGGTGCACTATCGTCATGCGACGAGGCTTTCATATCCTCGCTGCTGAAGGTTCCTATGATTTTGCTCCAGAATGACATCTTTTGTTTTGTGTAACTAATTTCGGCTTACCGTTCTTCAGCAATTCCTCATCTTACAAAGCAGAAACGGATTGTAACATGAAGTCAAACATCTTGTAATCCTTATTTCGAGTTCATGATATATTTTAATCTACGGCAAAGATAATACATTTTAGAACTCCACACAAAATTATTATGCCAAAACTCAACCACATTTCAAAAATTCAGTTCATTTCAAACAATAACAAATGAAAATTACATAATTAAAGATTCCACTTTGCTGACAAATTACACCACCCTTATACTCTCGCCTTCTTCCTTGATACACCAGAACGGAATGCCCTTTTCCTTGCAGAAGGGTTCCATCCTCCAGGCACTCTCAAAGCCACTTGCCACAAAGTGCATGGGCACGAACGTGCCAACCTCAAAACGCTCTATGAACTGACGACCGCCCAGTGTGTAACCATTGCCAATGCGTCCATCCACAGGGAACATCACGAGGTCAAGACAGGGCCTCTCTCCCACCCCTCCCTTGGCATTCACGCCCAGCATCGCCGAAGCATGGCGGGGCGCACAATGCTCTTGCATAAGACGGGCAACGTCCTTCAGTTCACCCAGAAAGCGCTTCTCTTCTGCCACAGGATTGATATCCCCAAACTCATCCGAGCAAACGCGTTCAGGCACCTTGTCCTCCGACAAAAACCTTGCATACCAGTTGCAAAGGTCACCGGCATGGAAGATGCGCTTCCTCTCTGCCCTCCCAGCAGAGGTGTCATCTATCTCTACAATCCATGACACACCGCTGTCGTTGCTACCTGTGGCAATAACCCTTACATTCTCATCCTCCCATACTGCGCCTTTTGCCATCCACACCTGGGCATCCTCCCGACTGGCTCTCCTGCGTTTCAGAATATCCTTTGAGAGAATGTAGGTAATGCCGCCTATGCCATCCCTCCACTTCAGAATCCGCTTCGTGAAATGATCTTCATGAAAATGACTTGCAAACACATACACATGCTTCTTCGTCCCCATGTAACCATCCATTACATGAGCTGGATCCATCCAATAGTCGAATACCAGGACGCATCGTTCCGTTTCAAGCACGAAACCGCTATGAAAGATGTAGGTAAG
This sequence comes from Bacteroidaceae bacterium, assembly GCA_024401185.1. Lineage (GTDB taxonomy): Bacteria > Bacteroidota > Bacteroidia > Bacteroidales > Bacteroidaceae > Physcousia. Next base: position 20,657 of record JAKSLO010000035.1, read on the forward strand.
TTTCATATAATTCAACTTTTCACAAGCTTCTCAATCTTTGCCCTGTCCACATCAGGGAGCACCTCTTGCAGATGGTCGATGATACGCTGGTGCGACTGCTCAGGCGTGCGACCCTCCACGCTATCCTTTATCGGGAACAGGTCGGGGTACATCGCTTCGGGCGTGCAGTAGCGAGCCACACCCCATCCGTATGTTTCACCCTTCTTGGAGACGAGGTACTCAAAGTCGGCTATGCAGACGTGCGTACCCATTTGCAGCTGGGCGATGAGCGCATCAAATGCCATGCCATTACGCTTATTCACTACAGGTGCCGAAGGATTCTCAGGATTGAACGTGCTTCGTTTGCGACTCAGCGTGAAGCCACTCGCCACCTTCAGCTGCTTGCTCAGCATCGACTCATCCTGCACCAGCACCTCATGAATGTGGCGTGCATCAGCCGGCTCCTTCTTCAGCGGACAGACAGAGCGCCTCCAGTTCATGAAGTCGGGCAACCACTCAAGACTTACATACCCTGCCTTTTTTTGGAAGAACTTGCCGTAAGCCGACTCCCAGTTAGCTATTATCGGTCCCTTCCATTGCCAGGGTCCCTTCTCAAAGTCATCGCCAAACAGCAACTCTGGCGGAGTCATTTCCTCGATGGAGAAACCCACAATCCCATTCCTGAAGAACGGAAGGAATCCCCACTCCTTTATCAGCGCCTCCAACTGTTCCTGACGCTCTATGATGATACCGAATCTGTCCATATCCTCTAACTTGGATTATTCATAGTTTATTTACGATTTAACTATATGCAATCTACGACTTGCTGGGCCTTGTTTACAAAAGTAGATATTTTTTTGGAACCGTCCAAGACTTTACTCGAAAAAGTGCACAAACTACCTATCCTCTCGCGCTAACAACAAAATCAGCTTAACTAAAGTTCCCCCCCTTTGGATGACTGAAACTTAGGGAGTTAAAAGGAGTTAACTTTTAACGACGGTTAAAAGTCGAAGTTCTTCTGCAAAAGTATAAAATTTAATTCATATTTGGGCAGATTTCCCTCGTTTTTAATTGTTTTTATAACAATTACGCACGGTAATTCTTCATATCCAGACAAATGCAAAGGTTCAATTCCGGTCATCCAGAATCGTATCTGTAAACTAAAAAATCACAAGTGTTTAAATAAAATCTCCCATAACCTTTCCAAGCAACGTATCTCGGTAGGCGTACATGATGTTAGGTCGCACATCAACGTACTCGGGGAGGCTTTCAAGATACTCCAGCTCGAAAACGAGACGTGGGTCTTTGTCACCACCTTCGGGAAAAGTTCGTAAACGCATACATCAGCCCACCACGCCGCAAAATCCTCAGCACCATCAGTTTGGCACCTCACCGATAAGTTGGTAAGCCACCTTTCGTGCCAAGAATGTTTTGCCTACACCTGGAGCACCTTCAAGCACAATGTTCTTCTTGTGTTCGAGTAGAGTTACAATCTTCTCGAAAACTTCATCAGAGATAAGCAGAGCATCCTGGCACATTAAGTCATCAAAGGTTGTTTCGTCTTCAACAAAGTCAATTGAATTAGACGAGAACTCAACAACCTCTGAATGGTAGAACCCTTCGCTATCAATGGATTTGATTCTATACAGGTCAGCTCCATCGGAGTAGCGTGGCAAGATTCGTATTCCAACTAATTCGTCCAACATTGCGTGATTGACTTTCTCTGTTTTACTTTTCTATCTCTGCTTCCAACTCCTCAATGCTTGGCAACGTGTCATTGAAGTTTTCTGGAAGAATCTGTATGCCCTCGTATGCTGTTATAGCTATAGGTTGGTTGTAACCCTCAAGGCAGTACTGAGCAAAGACGTTGTTCTTGCTACGGCAGATGAGAAGACCGATTGTAGGACGGTCAATATCGTCTTTCAGTATGTGATTGACAAGCGACATGTAGCCGGACAACTGACCGAGGTAGGACGATTCAAACTCCGTCACTTTGACCTCGACTACAACGTAGGCGTGCAACTTGGTGTTGTAGAACAAGAGGTCGGAGAACTGCTCCTTGCCTGCAACTGAGAGCAGGTATTCGTTACGAATGTAGGCAAAACCCGTTCCGAGCGACATCAGTAGGTCGTTGACGTGACGTATAAGCGCCTGTTTCAGCGTGTGTTCGTCATACTTTGCCTTCAGCTTCAGGAACGACATGTTCAATGGGTCGCTTATCATTTCGGCAGCAAGGTCGCCCGTTGGATAAGGCATAGTAGCAGGGAAATTATTGACTGCCTTGCCCTGACGTTCGTAGAGACCATTATCTTTACCTTTGTCGCCCATCATGTTCTCCAGCACGGCTCTTGACCAACTATGCTCCAAAGTCTTGGCGGCATAGAACAAAGCCTTCATCGGTTCGCTCTCGTAGCGATCAAGGATGACCTTGTGATGCCCCCAAGGAATGGCGAAAATATTGAGCGGAAGCATTAGGTTTTCAGTAATTGCATGCAACGGCTTAAATATTTCCCCAACTTGGGGAACATTTTGCAATTCACCTCTTTGAGATTCATTTTTCAAGCTATGGCGAAATATTTCCCCAACTTGTGGAACTTTTTCAAAAAGCTGATTATAAAGCAAATAGAATCGCTTACAATAGTACAAGTTGCCAGGCGTAAGTCCCTTGGCTTCATCAATTGCAAGACGCAGATCTTCGCTCAACTGCTTGATGACGTATTCGCCCCAACGCTCCTCTACGTGCATCTCACAGATGTCACGACCAAGGCTCCAGTAGAACTCAATCTTACTGGAGTTGACCTGCACAGCTGCCTTTATCTGCTGCTGGCGAAATCGCTTTTCTATGTTGCTAATCCATTGCTTGTAATCTGGATCAGTTGTGGTTTTGCTTATTTCGTTCATACAATAATCAGTAATCATAGTGTGTGTCATCGTCCTCGTGTGCATAATTGAATGTACGTTTACTTGTTTTGTTTCGTCTTACTGATTCACATCCTCTGCCACCTTTCCCACCTCTGCTTCGTCTGGCACGGGATAGAGATGGAGTTCCTGCACGCTGGCGTAGGCGCACATTATGCGAAATTTAGCTGCGAATATACGAAAAAAGTTTGGAATACGTGCAAAAAGCTTTGCTTTTAACACGGAATTTAACAAAAATGGGCGGTGGTGGTAGGTTGAGTGGCGAAACAGACCCTCTCCCGACCTCTCCCGGGCGAGGAGCAGTTACGGATGGTTTCACGGATTGTGACGGCATCGCAATGGTCATCGTCATCGTAGTGAAACGTATCGTAGCCAAGGCGTATCGTCGTCGTAGGTAGGCATATTCTGGGCAAGGTAACATAGTAACTGATACCAAAAACACAGAGGGGGTGGGGCGTTGTAATATTCTATTATTATATATTTATATAATAATAGCCTTTTAGGACGTGTGGTACACTCCCTTGTTTGGGTAACTGATACTATGTTACCTTGATGGTTAGGTAACTGAAGTTTCCCACCTTGTGGAAGTTATTAGGAAGTTAATGAAGTTAAAGAAGTTAAAGGACGAATGTCCTGC
>JAKSLO010000036.1 GCA_024401185.1 Bacteroidaceae bacterium
AACGTGCAGAGGGCATTGCCGAAGGCATGCAAAAAGGTCTTCAGAAAGGCCGAGAAGAAGGTCTTGCCGAAGGTTTACAGAAAGGCATTCTTTCTACTGCCCTCAAGTTGAAACAGATGGGGATGGATGCCCAGATGATTTCGGAAGCCACAGGCTTGAGTGAGGAGGAAATTGCCGCTTTGTAACGATGCTAAAGTTTGCAAGATCATCTCTTGGCAGACTTATATTACCTTCGCACCCAAAGGTGCAAATCGCTCAAGTATATCGTTAATTAATAAAGCAAAATAGTATGTGCACTTTCAAATTGACAATGGACGATGCTTTAGTGGAAGCTGTCCGCCCTACTTTCAAGACCAGCGAGGCTGTCAATGAATGGTTGCAGAATCAGGCAACTCTTTTGTTACAGCAGATTGCCGCACGCCAAGAATCGAAAAAAGATGTTGTTGCTGTGGCATCGCCCGAAAAAAAGCACTCTGCATGGGTTCAGTCGATGGCCCAATATCGTCGCCTTGCCCCAATGGATGAAAAGACAGCAATGTTGGATTCTTTGGATGAACGTTTCGGATGAAAGTATTGATTGACACGAATGTGCTTCTCGACTTCTATTGCGAGCGAGAAGATTTCTACCAGGATGCCGCCAGCATCTTCGACCTTGCTTGCAATGGAAAAATCGAAATATGGGTGTCACCTATTTCGTTCGTAAATTTCTTCTACATAACCCGAAAGGAATACACAGTAGAACAACGCTACGAAATTCTGAAAGGACTAATGCAGATATGCAACATAGCAAGTGCTGACAAGTTCGTGCTCTCGGAAGCGTTGTCTAATGTTGTTCCCGACTTCGAGGATATGGTCCAGTATCATTCTGCCCGATTTGTTTCAGCAGACTGCATAGTCACTCGTAATGTGAAAGATTTTGCAACCGTAACATCCATAACAGTCATGACACCTGCCCAATTCCTTGCCACACAATAAGCCGATGCAAAAAAAACTACCTAAAGACTACCAAAGACTGCCAAAGACCGCCAATAGGATAAAAGAATGTTGTAACTTTGCATCGTGAAAAGAAAACAACAAGAGACACACAAAGATTCGCGCTGAATTCTTTCACAACGAGTTCTTTGACAATACAAACGGTTTTAACGGTTTTTACCTCTTAACATTCCTCAAGAACCAACCGTGGACGTACAAAAGGTAGAAGGGAAGGCAAAGACCCACCAGAATGAGAGCCACCAGATAACAGACGGAAGATTCGATGCCGCCTGCCACACAAGGCAGGAAGAAGCCGACACACAAAGCACACTCCATGGTGAGCTTGTACGTGCCTTGCGCACTACCACGGTCGGTATGCTTGGACACGACGGTAAAGAAGCTCTGCAAACGGGCAGAGACATTGCCCAAGCCATAGCCACTCAAGCCAGCGGCCACATGGGTGAGATCCACATCATCCTGCGTGAAAAGAAGCAGGAACGCCGCCACAAGGGCGCCTAAGCCCGTAACAACCTCGGCACGGATGTCAGCACGGTAGAACACCCCAAAATGCGCCACAATGGAAGCCAGCATGCCCACAAAAAGATAGACATAGAAAAGCGGGTTCATATTGAGCGCCATCTCCACACCCACGCTCATAGCCACTGGAAAAAGGAGGAACACCAAAGGACTACAGTTGCACAGCCAGAAGCGGTCCATGCTAAAGACCTTGTTGCGCAAAGGAGCACGGAAAGGTACCTTGAGACGAATGATGCAATACACGGCAAGGACAGCACAAACCACAGGCAAATACTTGAGATACATCCAGTATTTGGGCTGCAGGGCGACAATGCCCAAGGCAGGGCCCAAACCGAGGGCAAAGCGACTGATCCAGAAATAGATATAAGCTGCCATGTCGCGACGCTCACTCACCGTGATGTCGATGAGGATGGTACTGCCAAGAGAGATGTGGAAAAGGGCAAAGGCTGCACCCTGTGCCACTCGGCACAAGGCCACAAGCCAGACGGGAATGTCGAGCGTGGCCACCAGACTGACTGCCACCAGCGACAGGATGGCCCAGAAGCACACCTTCTTGCGCCGGTACTTGTCGAGCAGATAGCTACTGATGCTGCCCGGCAGAATGAGACCCACGCAGAAGAGCATCATCGTCCATCCACTCTGATGAAAAGACCCCGGCACCTGACCATCCATCAAGGAAGGCCAGAGGGGCATGAGCATATACACAAAGGTGCTTACCAACAAGTTGATAAGCATGACATACCAGAAGTTGCGTGAACGAAGTGAACTATGAATGGGCATTTCAGCAAAGCTTAATAACACTCGTTCTCATTGGGGAAATCACCATTCTTGACGTCGCTGACATACTGACCGACAGCATCGGTGATGGTCTCGGCGAGGTTTGCATAGTGGCGAAGGAACTTAGGCTTGAAGCCATCGTTGAGACCCAGCATATCCTGACCCACCAACACCTGTCCGTCGGTAGGACCGGCACCAATGCCAATGATGGGGATGGTAAGCTCACGGCTGACACGCTCGGTAAGCTTGGCAGGAATCTTCTCAAGCACGATGGCAAAGCATCCTGCCTCCTCAAGAAGATGGGCGTCGCGGATGAGCTTCTCTGCCTCGGCCTCTTCCTTGGCACGCACGGCATAGGTACCGAACTTATTGATGCTCTGAGGCGTAAGACCCAGATGTCCGCAAACAGGAATACCAGCTGCCAGTATCTTCTTGACGGTCTCGATAATCTCCTCGCCACCTTCGAGTTTCAAGGCATCACAATGCGACTCCTTCATGATGCGGATGGCATTGGTAACACCCTCAGTGGCACACACCTGGTAACTGCCGAAAGGCATGTCGCACACCACCAAGGCACGCTTGACAGCACGTACCACACTCTTGGCATGGTAAATCATCTGGTCAACGGTAATGGGAAGGGTAGTGAAATTGCCTGCCATCACATTGCTGGCAGAATCGCCCACCAGGATGATGTCCACTCCGGCTCCGTCAATGATACGAGCCATGGTATAATCGTATGCTGTGAGCATGGCAATCTTCTTGCCTTGCTGCTTCATCTCAATCAAACGGTGCGTCGTAACCTTACGAGCATCCTCTACTAAATATCCTGCCATTGCTAAAATGTTTAAAAACGGGCGCAAAGTTACTACTTTTTGCAATAATTAGCAAATTTTGTTTGTTCTAAAGAAAAAAAATGCTATATTTGCGTATCAAACCAGCAAAACAGCAAACGAATGAGTTCGGTAAAAGTATATAAAGCCTCGGCAGGAAGCGGAAAGACCTTCACGCTGGCCGTACAATACATACGACTGCTTATCACCACCAATCCCCTGGAATACCGTCACACCCTGGCTGTCACCTTCACGAACAAGGCCACGGCGGAGATGAAGGACCGCATACTGGAACAGCTCTACGGCATCAGCCAAGGGCTGGAGTCGAGTGAGAACTACCTTGAAGCCCTACAGAAAGAACTGAAGGAGAACGGAATAGAGATAAGCGACAAGGAAATAAGAAAACGATGCCAGGATGCCCTACACTACATCCTGCACGACTACTCACGCTTCCGCATAGAGACCATAGACAGCTTCTTTCAGTCGGTGCTGCGCAACCTGGCACACGAACTGGGACTCAACGCCCGTCTGCAAGTGGACCTCAACGACAAGCAGATTCTCTCGCAAGCCGTTGACAACATGATTGATGACATACAATTGCCTACGGTTGCAGACAGCGAAAAGGGCGAAGACAACGGCCATCCTGCCAAGGGGGTGAGTGCCTGGATTGACTCGTATGTGAAGGACGAGATAGAGAACGCAGAGAACTGGGACATAAGAAAGAAGATAAAGAACTTCTCGGCCATCATCTTCAAGGAGGAATACATGCGACGCGACGAAGTGTTCCGCCAGCGCATCAATGACGAGAAACTGCTGAGCGAATACCGCAAGCAGCTGTTTGCCCTGAAGCAAGCGGCACGAAACGCCATAAAGGAGGTGGCAGAGAGCCTGTGCGAGACTATCGACAGCTGCGAAGAGAATTTTGCCGAGATCATCCCGTATGGTTCATGGATTACTGAATACCAAAAGAATATGAGGGAGGGGGACTATGCCAATGCCTCGATCACGGAAAAGCGACTGGCACAATTGCCCAACCCAGAGGACATATTGAAAAAAGCATACAAAGGCGACACTGCCCTCATTGAGAAACTGAGACCCGTAGCACAGGCGCTGATAACCGCTGAAGAACAGCGCGCCGACTACATAAGACTCATCAACACCATCGACCTCTCGCTGCAACACATCAGTCCCCTGAGACTGCTGAGCCAGATAGAGGAGAAGGTAACGGAAATCACCAACGACAGCAACCGGTTCATCCTTGCCAAGACCCCTATCCTACTCTACAGCCTCATACAAGGCAGCGATGCACCCTTCGTGTTCGAGAAGATGGGAACGCTGTTCCACAACGTGATGATAGACGAGTTTCAGGACACCAGTCAACTGCAATGGGAGAACTTCAAGGTGCTGCTCCTGGAGAACCAGGCATCAGGTGGATCGGACCTCATCGTGGGCGACATCAAGCAGAGCATCTACCGATTCAGGAACGGTGACTGGCACATACTGAAGAACATAGAAAACGAACTGAAATTCGCCCAACTTGAGACGAAACCCCTCGACACCAACTACCGTTCGGACGTCAACGTCATCAAGTTCAACAACGCCTTCTTCATAGAGGCCGCCAAACTGCTCGGCCCAGAAAACGAAAAAGGCATCATAGAAGAGATATACGAAGACGTGGAGCAGAAGTACCCCGACGACAAGGCAGAGGCCGGCTATGTGCGCGTGATGCTCAAGACGGACAAGATGGACAATTGGGAGACGTGCATGCTGGACGACATGTGCGAGCAGATAGACCATCTGCACAAGTCAGGCCTACCCTACCACAAGATGGCCGTACTGGTACGAGATCGCACCAACATAGATAAACTCATCGAGCACGTACACAGCAAGTTGAATGACGTAAAGATGGTAAGCGACGAAGGTTTCAAGTTGCAAAGCAGTACTGCGGTAAGCATGCTCATAGCCGCCCTGCGCGTGCTGTGCTTCGGAGCACAGGACATCGTGTCGGAACGATACCTCATCAAGCAGTATCTGCGAGAGCAAAGCAGCGAAGAAGTCAGCATAGAGACATACGCTACTGCCAAGGCAGAGGAAGTGCTGCCCAAGGAGTTCACAGAACGAATCGACGAACTGCGTGAGTACCCCCTCAACGAGCTTTGCGAGGAACTGTACCGCATACTGAGCATACAACACATAAAGGGAGAAGATGCCTACATGCTATTCTTCTTCGACGAACTGTCGAACTACCTCAAGAATGGCATCAGCGACATACACTCGTTCCTGGAATACTGGGAAAGCGACCTGCGCACTAAGAGCATACCGGCATGCCAGGTGGACGGCATCAACATCATCACCATACACAAGTCGAAGGGACTACAATACCACACCGTATTCATGCCCTTCTGCGACCAACCCATGGAGGAAGTGAAGACACACGAGATGCTATGGTGCGACACACAGAAGAGTCCGTACAACGCCATGGGATCGCTCCCCATCAACGGTGCCAAGGGCAAGTTTGAACAGTCGGAGTACGAAGACGACTACCGGGCAGAGCAACTGCAGCGACGCATAGACGAACTCAACGCCCTGTATGTAGCCTTCACAAGGGCTGAACACAACCTGTATGTATGGGGAGACGGCACGCGAAACATTCTTACATACTCCAGTCTGCTTGGCTACACCCTCAACAACTCCATGAACAGCCTCTGCACCAAGGAAAACAGAGGGGAAACCGCCATCTGGCAGTATGGAGAGGTGACCATAGAAACCCACAGAAAAGACGAAGGCAAAAAGAAGACGAAAGAAAAGAAGGAAGAAAACAGACTGAGCATGCCAAGCCAGGAAGAGGGCATCGCATTCCAGTCGTTCGACCGCAAGATGGACTACCGACAAAGCAATGAGGCCACACGCTACATACGCGAGCAGAAAGAAGCCCAGCTGGCAGAACAGAACGGCGAACCAAAGGCACAGTCGGCACCCAACTTCATAGAACAAGGAAAACTGCTGCACGAGATTTTCAGCCGCATTGAGCACGAGCAGCAACTCGGAAAGGTGCTCGACGAATATCGCGACCGAGGCATCATAGAGGACGAAAAGCAGCAGCAAGACATCAGGAAACTGATGGAGAAAGCCCTGCAGACGCCTAAGGCACGCCCGTGGTTCGACGGAAGCATGAAGGTGATGAACGAGTGTGAGATAGTGCACCTTGACAAAGAGACTGGAATGCAGGTGACACACCGTCCTGACCGCGTAATGAAGAGCGACGAGGAGGTGTGCGTGGTAGATTTCAAGTTCGGGCGTCCCAAGCCGGATGAGTACACCACGCAGGTACAAGGCTACATGAATCTGCTGTCAGCCATGTACCCAGAGTCAAGAGTGAGAGGTTACCTATGGTATGTGTATCAAAACAAAATAGAGGAGGTGGAAGCATGTTTCTAAGAGAGGTTGCAAAAGAATTGCTGAAGAGGTTTGGCCACAACATGTCAAACGTAACGGTGGTGTTCCCCGGAAAACGAGCACGACTCTTCATGAACCAGTACCTGGCAGAGGAGAGCGAGTGCCCGGTATGGGCACCCCAGTATAAAACCATAGACGAACTGTACAGCGAACTGTCGCCCTACCGCAAGGCCGACACCATCATGACCGTGTGCGAGCTTTACCGCATCTATGCCAGCATCGTACCCGATGCCGAGCCGCTTGACGAGTTCTACAACTGGGGAGAAATCATCCTATCGGACTTCGACGACATAGACAAGCACATGGCACCTGCCGAGAAGATCTTCCATAACGTTCACGACCTGCAATCCATCACCACCGACTACCTCACGGAGGAGCAGGAAGAGGCATTAAGGAAATTCTTCAAGAACTTCAGCAAGGAGAGCAACTCACACATCAAGGAGCAATTCCTGAGACTGTGGGACATCATGCCCGACCTGTACACCCGGCTCAACGAGACGCTGCGGTCGCAAGGACAGCTGTACAGCGGTGCATTATACAGGGAGGTGTCGGAACGCCTGAAGGCAGGCGAGGAGATTGACACGCACGACAACATACTGGCCTTCGTAGGCTTCAACATCCTGGACGACTGCGAGGAGGCATTGCTACGTTACTACCACAACCGAAAGCGTGCCATCTTCTTCTGGGACTATGACAAGCTATACACCCAGGATGCGCTATGGGAAGCCGGCTACTTCATCAGCCAGAACCTGCGCAAATTTCCCAACGCTTTGCCCGAGGAGATGTTCGACAACCTGCGCCACCTCAAAGACATCACTTTCGTGGCCACCAGCACCAACAACGCACAATGTCGCTACATACCCAACTGGCTTGAGACACGTGTTCGGCAGAATACAGCGGATGCAGGGGAAAAGGAAAACGAGACCGCCATCGTGCTGGCCGATGAACATCTGTTGGGCAGCGTGCTGCACAGCATTCCGGCACACACCCCCAACATCATCAACGTCACAATGGGTTTTCCCCTCGTAGATACCCCTGTGTACAGCTTTGTCAACGTACTGATGTCAATGTTCATCGACGGCTACGAGAAGGCATCGCATAGCTACCGCTACACCTTCATGGAAAAGGTAAGAAGGCACCCCTTCTACCACTACATAAAGGATGTGGCAGACCTCTCTGCACAAGAACCTGACTGTCAGGTAATGCTGGACAAGCTGCTGCGCATACTCGATGCGGTAAGCCTGCACTTTGGAGCCAAGCAGAAACCCGACATCTATGACCAGCTGTACACCGAGGCCATCTTCCAATGCCACCTCATACTGAGCCGATTCAAGCAACTCACCATGAAGGAAGCACAGGCAGAGGCTACGCTTGCCATCAACCCATCCACGCTGAGACGCCTGCTCAAGCAGGTGTTCATGAGCACGAGCATACCCTTCCACGGAGAACCTGCCATAGGTATGCAAATCATGGGTCTGCTGGAAACACGTAACATCGACTTCAAGAACCTGCTGATGCTGAGTGTAGGAGAGGGCATACTGCCCAAGAAGAGCGACGACAACTCGCTCATACCCTACTCGCTGCGCGAGTCGTTCGGACTGACGACCATACGTCACAAAATCAGCGTGTTTGCCTACTACTTCTACCGACTTGTGAGCCATGCGGAACACGTCACTCTTGTGTATAATGAGAACAGTTCGGGAGCCACAAGCAACGAGATGAGTCGATTCATGCGCCAGCTGATGGCAGAGACAGACCTCCCCATCAAGCACGTAAAACTGATGCCATCCAACCAAAGACCCGACGAGACAGAGAGTCGCTGCGTGGCCAAGAGCGACGAGATGATCAAGATGCTCAAGGAAAAGTACATCAACCAGAAAGATCACACTCTGTCGCCCACAGCCATCAACACGTATCTCAGCTGCAAACTGCAGTTCTACTACAAATACGTGGCAGGCATGCGTGTGAAGGAAAACATAAAAGACGGCATTACGCCAGCCCTGTTTGGAACCATCTTCCATGACGCAGCAGAGATGTTCTACCGGCACCTCACCAAGCAGTATGGCACCACAAACATCAATGCGGCTATGCTGGAGCAAAAGCTGGCAGACAAGACACTATGTATCGACCCATTTATCGATGCCTCGCTCATCATCAACTACTTCAAGCCCATAGATGACAATGAGAAGAAGGAGGCAGAGATAGAGAAGATTACCTCGCTAAGCAGCCAGCAGATACGTGAGTATGCTGCCAAGTTCTACAAAAAGCCTCAAAACGAACTGCTGCTAACAGGCATCAACCACATCATACACAAAGTGCTGCTGCAATATCTACACCAACTTGTGGAATACGACCATGTACATGCTCCATTCACCATTGAAGCGCTGGAAAAAGACTTCTTCTTCAGCTTGAAGATAGGAGAAGGCGAAGAGGTACAGACCGGAGGACGAATAGACCGTCTGGAACGTGACAAGAACGGAAAACTGGTGGTGTTGGACTATAAGACCGGTGGAAAAATGGAACCTGTGAATGGAGTAAATGCCATTTTTGAACACAAGACGAAAATCTGCAGCTACTTCTTGCAAACCTTCACTTATGCGCTCTGCGTGCAGGAAAAATACAAGGGCGATAACGTGCAACCTACCTTATTTTATATAAACAAAGCAGGAAAGCCCGAAGAATATGATCGCACCTTGCAGATGGGAACGGACAAGAAAAGAACGCCTATTACCGACATAGCCACCTACCAGGAGGAGTTCATGACTAAACTCCAGGAAACCGTAAAGGGCATCTTCTCGAAGGAGATTCCATTTGAGTCAACACAAAACCGCAAAAGCTGTGCTGATTGCGACTTCACACAATTGTGCGGGATAAAGATTAAGGAAACTAAAGAAAACTAAAAGAAATTAGAGGAAGCAAAGAGGAATGGCGTGAGCCTTAGGAAGAAGTCTTGCTACACCATCTTTGTCCAAGAATGGCACCATATCACCATCGACGAGGAGACCGCCAAGGAGAAGCGCACCAACAGAAAGGGGGGTGTAAGAGGGAATTTCCTCTGCACATTGTGCGAAGCATCGGCTTACAGCACACTGAGCGAGGGAACGAGACATTTTTCTTGCTGAGAAATTTAGGAGGCAAGGCATTAGCCCTATAGCTTCAAATTTTGACGACCAGCAAAAGTGACTTTTCGCAAGTTCCCCTTTAACTTCCAAATAGGGCAAAAAAGCACGAAATGCGTCTTAAAACACCCGTTTTGCATGGCATTTTGGACAAAATAATAGATTTTTTTCATTTTTTTGCCCAATATGTTTGCAGAATTAAAAAAAAGCAGTACCTTTGCATCCGCATTCGAGAAAATGCTGAGGTCTTTGATTTTTTGGAACTGAAGAGAAACAAAAAGCAAGTACTCTTAGTTGCACAGCAACAAGAGGCAGACATGCGGAAATAGCTCAGTTGGTAGAGCATAACCTTGCCAAGGTTAGGGTCGCGAGTTCGAGTCTCGTTTTCCGCTCTGATAAGTCTTAGAAAAGGACTAAAACTTCTCTTGCCCAGGTGGCGGAATTGGTAGACGCGCACGTTTCAGGTGCGTGTGTCGCGAGGCGTGCAGGTTCGAGTCCTGTTCTGGGCACAAATATCTTCAGAGATTTAGAGTTGGCGAGGTGGCGGAATTGGTAGACGCGCTACTTTGAGGTGGTAGTGTCAATTGCGACGTGTGGGTTCGAGTCCCATCCTCGTCACTCTCAAATCAATGATAATGCGGAAATAGCTCAGTTGGTAGAGCATAACCTTGCCAAGGTTAGGGTCGCGAGTTCGAGTCTCGTTTTCCGCTCTCTTTCAGTTTCAAAATCAAAAACAAGGAAGAAGTGCTTAATAGCGCTTCTTTTTTTGTATATCCAACACACACCCACGAGGACCGGACAAAACAAAGTACGGAAACATTTCGCCTTGCATTGTATACTTTCACAGATAGAAACACATCGCCAAGCAAACAAAATGTAGCAAAAAATAGCAAAAAAGTCGAAAAACATTTGGCAGAAACAAAAAAAAGCCGTACCTTTGCACTCGCTAAACGGGAAAGTCCTGTACGGCATGCTCCCTCGGAATCCTCCAGGGCTTGATCGCAGCAAAGGTACTTGGTTGTAGCGGCGCGATATAGTTCGCTTTCCCACCCGCCTCTTTAGCTCAGTTGGCCAGAGCACGTGATTTGTAATCTCGGGGTCGTTGGTTCGAATCCGACAAGAGGCTCAAAAGGATAGACGCAGGTTCAGAAATGAATCTGCGTCAATTCGTTTTATGCGAAGAAATAGCAGGTTCAGAAATGAATCTGCGTCAATTCGTTTTTGCGAAAAATGGCAGGTTCAGAAATGAATCTGCGTCAATTCGTTTTATGCGAGAAATAGCAGGTTCAGAAATGGGCTTTTCACAAAGAAAGCGAATGTAACATCAAGAACCTTTTGCGGAAAACAACGCATGTTTTGCAATATCTCCATTTGTTTTTGTTAATATTTATAAAACATGCGCATAACCATGCGCGCGTATGAGGATTTTTTTGTATCTTTGCGCGCAATTATGGAAGTATTCGATTTCAAAGCAGCCAGACAATACGCCATGAGCCTCGGACTGACCGTGGCTTGCACATGGATTGTGAGTTTTTTGATGTTCGCAAGCTTGTTTCCATCATTGGGAGCACAGTTAGCCTACCTGCTCGGCTTGGCATCCATACCCCTGGTAGGAATAAGACTGAGGCGCTATCGCCAGCAAGAACCCACAATGACAATAGGAAAATGCTGGTGGGTATCGTGGTTCACCTTTATGTGTTGCGTATTGCTGACCACCGCAGCCCAGTATGCATACCTCGCATGGATTGATGGAGGAAGGTTATGTAACAGCATCGTCAATATGTTGCACTCCCCTGAGGTAGTCAATGCCTACGAAGCCGCAAAAGCAACAGACGTGCTTGAGAGCTTTCAGCGTGCAGCAGCAGAATTGCAAGGCATGTCGGTAAAAGACTTCACCATGGGACTGATGTCCACGAACATGATTCTGGGGTTGATCTTCTCCCTCATATCGCTGCTCTTCCTCATGGGAAGCCAAGCGGGAAGCCATCGAGTAAACAGTAAAACATTTGAGTAAACAAAAAACAGGCAATGGATATAACAGTTGTTGTTCCTCTTTACAACGAGGAAGAGTCGCTAAAGGAACTTCACGCATGGATTAAACGCGTGATGGACGAGAACGGACTCACATACGAAATCATATTTGTTAACGACGGGTCAACCGACAACTCATGGAAGGTGCTGCAAGAGTTGCGCAGCGAGTTCCCTGAGGTGCATGCCATACGCTTCCGCAGAAACTACGGAAAGAGTCCCGCCCTGTATTGTGGTTTTGAGCGCGCACAAGGGGATGTGGTCATCACAATGGATGCAGACCTGCAAGACTCGCCCGACGAGATTCCCGAACTGCGCAGAATGATTCTTGAGGATGGATATGACCTGGTAAGCGGATATAAGATGAACCGCAAGCAAGGCGACCCCCTTTCGAAGACGATACCCACCAAGCTGTTCAATGCTACTGCACGCAAAGTGAGTGGCATCAAGAACCTACACGACTTCAACTGCGGTCTGAAGGCATACCGCAAGGAGGTAATCAAAAACATTGAGGTATTCGGAGAAATGCACCGCTACATCCCCTACTTGGCCAAGGAGGCTGGCTTCAACCGTATCGGAGAGAAGATGGTACACCACCAGGCTCGAAAGCATGGCAAGTCAAAATTCATGGGATGGAACCGCTTCGTGAACGGATACCTTGACCTCATCACGCTGTGGTTTTTGAGTACCTTCGGCAAGAAACCCATGCACGTATTCGGATTCTTAGGCAGCATCATGTTCATCATCGGACTCATTGCCGTGATGGTGGTAGGTGGCACCAAACTGTATTGCCTATGCAAAGGCATACCCCACGCACTCGTAACCGACTCGCCCTATTTCTACATTGCGCTGACGATGATGATACTGGGAACCCAGTTATTCCTGGCAGGTTTCCTCGGTGAACTCATCAGCCGCAACTCGCAAGAGCGTAACAAGTATCATGTGGCAGAAGAGTTTTAACACAGTGCATAGTGCATAGTTCATAGTTTTCGAATTGCATAGTGCATAGTTCTTGAATTCATAGTGCATAATCTCAGACAATTCACAGTGGCATAGTGCACAACAAACATTTTTGGTTATAGAATTGAAAAAGACATTAAAACATATCATACTCCTTACCACCTGCTTATTGGGCATTGTGGGATGTGACGAGATGGACTGTTCGCTCAACAACATTGTGGAGTGCAAGATTGCCTTCTACAATGCAAAGCGCGAACCAGTAGCCCTCACCGACACGCTGACCATAACAGCAGCTGGCACGGACAGCATCCTCTACAACCGTGGTGTAAGGACAAGTAGCGTAGGAATACCCCTGAGCTACTTCAAGGAAAAGGACACGCTGATGCTCAGTATCTACGGAGAAGACTACATGATTCTGGAACGCCTCATCATCAAGAAACGCAGTTTCCAACATGTGGAGAGCATTGACTGTCCGCTTAAGGTGTTCCACTATCTGCAGGGAGTGGAAAGTACGCACCAAGTTATCGACTCTGTAAAGATTGCCTCACACGAAGTTAACTATGACAATGGAGAGAATATTCAGATATATCTGCATTCTGGCGATTAGTTTGCTGACCACCCTACCCTGTGTGGCCAAGAAAAGCAAATATCGCATAGAGAAGGAGATGCCCCCTGCCAAGTTTCTCAACGGATTTGGTGTGGGCATAGACGGCGTAGGACTCGGTATGAAGGTGACGGATGCCCGATTTGCCAACATGGAGGTAATGGGACGCATCAACTTCCTGGAAAAATATTTCCCTATTGTGGAGCTTGGCATTGGAGAGTGTACACGCGAGGGCAACGAACTGAACACGAAATTTCACACCCGTTCGCCCTACTTCCGCATTGGTGCAGACTATTGCTTCACAAAAAAACGCAACGGCAACCGCCTATTGGGAGGTTTGAGATATGGATTCAGCAGTTTTGATTACAGCTATTACAACCCAGAATTCTCGGACGAGGTGTATGGAACCACACCAGCCCCCCTTAACCTGAAGGACCTTGACGGAAAGGCGCATTGGTTGGAACTGTGTGTGGGAGTGGAGACAAGACTGTGGAAGATTGTCCGCCTGGGATGGACGCTGCGTTACAAGGCACGTCTGTTCACCAGCTTCAGCGAGCATGGAGACCCCTGGTTCGTGCCAGGCTTCGGAAAGAACGGAAGTACCACGTGGGGAGGAAGCGTGAACTTAATGTTTGACCTATAACAAGACAAAGATATGATATTAAAAGAAAAACCTTGGATATGGCGCGTGCCATTCTTAATGTTACTGATAGGCCTTTCTATCTGGGCCATACGCCGACATCAAGAAAACGGAGTGGATATGAGCACTTCGTGGCAAAAGAACGAAGGGGCAGTATTTGGCACCATCTATCATGCTACCTATCAAGCCAACAAAAACCTAAAGGCAGAACTCGAGGCTGCGCTTGACAGCGTGAACAACTCGCTCTCGATGTTCAACCCCAACTCCACACTGAGCAAGGTGAATGCCAACAGCGACATGACATCAGACTCACTTCTGAATGTAGTGTTCACCTTAGCACAGAAGGTCAGTCAAGCCACCGACGGAGCCTTCGACGTGACAGTAGCCCCATTAGTCAACGCTTGGGGATTCGGCTACAAGAACGGAGCACTGCCCGACTCACTGCAAGTGGACAGTCTAAAGTCGCTTGTGGGATGGCAACGCATCCACATCGCCAACAATAAGGTAAAGAAGGACGACGACCGCATGGTAATGGACTTCAGTGCCATTGCAAAGGGATTCGGATGCGACGTGGTGGCCAACATGTTCCGGCGCCATGGTGTGAAGAACTTCATGATTGAGATTGGAGGCGAAGTTGTGGTAGAAGGCGTAAACCACAAGGGAAAGGCATGGCGCGTAGGTGTGAACAAGCCCGTGGAGGAAGATTCAACAGGCATAAACAACGAGTTGGAGGATGTGTTGGAACTCACCAACCAAGCGATGGCCACAAGCGGCAACTACCGCAACTTCTACACCACAGAAGACGGTAAGCGCATAGCCCACACCATCGACCCTCACACCGGATATCCTGTACAGCACTCTATCTTAAGCGCTACGGTACTGGCTCCTTCATGTGCCGAGGCCGATGCCTTTGCCACCTCGTTCATGGTGATGGGACTCGAAAAGGCCAAGGAAGTACTCAAGGTTCAGAAGCAGCTGAAGGTATTCCTCATCTATGCCGAAGGTGAAGAGAACAAGGTTTACCAAACCATAAAATAACCCCACCTATGACCATTGCCCAGTTATACGACAAACTCACAACAACCCCATTGTTCAAGGGAATAAGCGGTGAAGACCTGGCACTCATCCAAGAGCGCTGTCATCTGCGCTGGGTGAGTATGGGCACCGATCATCCCTTCATTCAAGCCGACGAGCCTTGCCACCATCTTGCCATCCTTACGGAAGGAGAGATGATTCGCACGACTCATTACGACAACCACACCTATACGGTGAAGGACATTGTGAAAGCAGTAACCATCATTGAACCAGAGCAGTTGTATGGGCTCACTACCCGATACCGAAGCAATTACCGCACACTTACTTCATGTAAGGCTCTGCTTATCTCAAAGGACGACATCCGCCAAACGCTCATGACCATACCCGTGTGGAGAATCAATCTGCTCAACCATCTTTCGGCGAAATACAACAAGTTAAAAGACAGTAGCGAGCACAAGCCATACGACCTGAAAGAGATGATACTGCACTTTGGAGCC
The DNA here is from genome assembly GCA_024401185.1 of Bacteroidaceae bacterium. Classification (GTDB taxonomy): domain Bacteria; phylum Bacteroidota; class Bacteroidia; order Bacteroidales; family Bacteroidaceae; genus Physcousia. Next base: position 15,456 of record JAKSLO010000036.1, read on the forward strand.
GAGAAGCCTCTAAGCATCAACATACGCATGGTCGATTTGGGCAAATATCTGGGTGCAGCACGACGTACCATCTCTAACGTACTGCACGAACTTGAAAGAGAAGGAAAAGTTACCCTGCATCCTAATCTGATTGAGTTCAACAACTAAGAGAGAGTTTTTCCTTCCTGCCCATGCTGCCATGAGGATTGTTTCCCAAAGAAGCACAACGGCACAATCAGCAAGCTGTACGGAAAGGAGCAATTAAAATCGATTTCTAATTACTAACAGCATACACAATGAACGTATTTCTTTCAAAATACAAGACGCCATACGAGACCATCCCCTTCAACGAAATAAAATTTGAAGACTATGAAGAGGCCATGATGGAAGGTATGCGACGCGAGAATGAAGACTTGCAGCGACTCATCGACAACCCAGAGGAACCTACCTTCGAGAACACCATTGACGTTGATGACGACAAGACTCTAAATCGCGTCACCAACACATTCTTCAACCTGTTGAGTGCCGATACCAATGATGCCATGGACGAGCTGGCGCAGAAGATGTCGCCTCTGCTCACCGAGCACCAGCAGAACATCATGCTCAACGAGAAATACTTTGCCCGTGTCAAAGCGGTTAAAGACAAGAACCTGGCTCTTACCACCGAGGAGCAACGGCTCCTTGATCTCGTGTATGAGGGATTTGAACGTAGTGGCGCCACACTTGACGAGGACAAGAAGAAAGAATTCAGACGACTTAACCAGGAGTTGTCGATGCTGACCATCCAATATGCACAGAACGAGTTGAAAGATACCAACGAATACTCGCTGTACATCACCAATGAGGAGGAACTGAAGGGATTGCCCCAGACGGCACTTGATGCAGCCTCACTGGCTGCCAAGGAAGCTGGAAAGGAAGGAGGATGGGTGTTTACGCTGCACGCTCCATCATTCATGCCCTTCATGACATACTGCGAAAACCGTGAACTGCGCAAACAGATGTACATGGCCCGCAACACACTCTGCACGCATGACAATGCCTACAACAACAAGGAGAACGTAAAGAAGATTGTGAACCTGCGACGTGAGATTGCACAGTTGCTGGGTTATAAGAACTGGGCACAATACGTGCTGAAACGCCGAATGGCTGAGACAGAAGAGAATGTAATCGGCCTGCTTAACCAGCTGATAGAAGCCTACATGCCGCAGGCAAAGAAGGAGGTTGAGGAGGTTGCACAACTGGCAAAGCGCATTGAGGGCAATGACTTTGAGATGATGCCATGGGATTTTCCTCACTACAGCCATCTGCTGAAAATGGAACGCTACAACATCGATGCCGAAATGCTCCGTCCCTACTTCGAACTGAAGCGTGTCATCGAAGGCGTATTCGGATTGGCCACTCGCCTATACGGCATCACATTCCACAAGCGAACCGACATACAGGTATATCACCCAGAGGTGGAAGCCTGGGAGGTTCGCGATGAAAACGGAGACTTCCTGGCCGTGCTCTACACTGACTTCCACCCTCGCAAATCAAAGCAAGGTGGAGCTTGGATGACGAGCTATAAGGAGCAATATCTGGAGAAGGTAAGCCTCACCGGCACAAAGGATAAAGACACAGAAGCTATCGGACAGGACAAGTCATCTGAAACGTCAGACTCACGTCCTGTAGTATCGGTGGTGATGAACTTCACCAAACCCACCGAGACGGCTCCTGCCCTCCTGACATTGGGCGAGGTTGAAACATTCCTACACGAATTTGGCCATGCTTTGCACGGCATGTTCTCAAAAGTGCGTTTCGAGTCGCTAAGCGGAACCAATGTGTACCGTGACTTTGTGGAGCTGCCTTCACAATTTATGGAGAATTATGCTGTAGAGCCTGAGTTTCTGCACACCTTCGCCTTCCACTACCAAACGGGAGAGCCCATTCCCAACGAACTGATTGAGCGCATACGCAAGAGCAGAAACTACAACGCAGCATACGCTTGTATGCGTCAGGTAAGTTTCGGTCTGCTCGACATGGCCTACTACACGCTCGAAAAGCCTTTTGACGAAGATGTAGAGGCTTTCGAGAAAAAGGCTTGGGAACCCGTAAAACTCTTACCCACCGTATCAGGAACCTGCATGTCGGTGCAATTCAGCCACATCATGGATGGAGGCTATTCGGCAGGCTACTACAGCTACAAGTGGGCAGAAGTGCTCGATGCAGATGCCTTCAGCGTGTTCCAGAAGGAAGGAATCTTCAACAAAGAAACCGCAGCACGATTCCGCAAGGAGGTACTCTCACGTGGAGGCACAGAGCATCCCATGACACTCTACAAGCGCTTCCGTGGCGGAGAGCCCACCATCGATGCCTTGCTCAAGAGGAACGGGCTCAAACAGTAGAATCATCATCACATAATTGCAAAAGAACAGAGATACATGGACAAACAACATGAATTGGACAGACGTTACCTTCGCATGGCTACAATATGGAGCGAGAACAGCTACTGCGAGCGTCGTAAGGTGGGAGCGCTTATCGTCAAGGACAAGATGATTATCAGCGATGGCTACAACGGCACCCCCACTGGATTTGAGAATGTTTGCGAGGATGAGAACAATGTGAGCAAGCCCTATGTGCTGCATGCCGAGGCAAACGCCATCACTAAAATTGCACGCTCGAACAACAACAGCGACGGAGCTACCCTATACGTCACCGACTCGCCTTGCATCGAATGCGCAAAACTCATCATCCAAGCAGGTATCAAGCGTGTCATCTACACTCGCGAATATCGTCTGACCGATGGTGTAGATCTGCTCAAACGAGCAGGGATAGAGGTTATTCACATGCCAGAGGAATAATGCAAGCACATTAATTATAATAGTAGCCCCCCTACCCCCCGACTTTTGACTACGGTCAAAATTGTAGGGAATAAGAGTAATGTTGAAATAACAAACTTATTATATAAGTAAAGGAATAGATTACTAACAGCAACCGTGCGTATCAGCATAACCCGTAAGCAAAGGCTGCTTTGCCAAGGCAAATGCTAACAAATGCACGATAAATAGAAAAAGAAAAATGAACAAGCATAGATTTACCCCACTCATTATGGCACTGTGCGTGGTGATTGGCATCCTGCTGGGATTGTTCTACTCTAACCACTTTGCCAACGGCAAACTGAGAATCATCAATGGTGGAGCTAACAAGTTGGGCAACCTACTTGAAACGATACAAGAGAGTTATGTCGATGATGTCAGTCTTGACACCATTATCGAAAAGACCATTCCGCTCATCCTTAGGGAATTGGATCCCCATTCAAGCTACATTAGTGCTGCTGATGCTGCCGAAGTAAACGATGAGTTGCGTGGATCATTCAGTGGCATTGGCGTGAGTTTCTCTATGCAGAATGACACGGTAACCGTGATGCAGGTCATCAAGGGTGGTCCCTCTGAAAAGGTAGGCTTGATGCCTGGCGACCGTATCGTGACCGCCAACAAGGACACCCTTGTGGGATTGGAGAACACGGCTGTAATGAAGAAGCTTAAGGGACCGAAGGGTTCTACCGTCAAACTGGGCATTCAGCGACGTATGGAAAAAGAGCTCATCTACTACACCATCACCCGTGGCGACATTCCCGTACATAGCGTGGACGTAAGCTACATGCTGAACGACAAGACTGGTTACATCAGCGTGGAACAGTTTGGAGAGCACACCTACGACGAGTTCCTTGTAGCACTTACCGAGCTAAATATGGCTGGCATGGAAAATCTGATTGTTGACCTTCGAGGTAATCGTGGAGGTTACATGCATATTGCCATACAGATGATTAACGAGTTCCTTCCCAAGAATCGTCTGATAGTGTACACGGAAGGTAAGCACAGCAAACGTGAGGACTATTACAGCGATGGTACGGGATCGTTCCAAAAACTTCCATTGGTAGTGCTTATAGACGAAGGCTCGGCCTCGGCCAGTGAAATCTTTGCAGGAGCCATGCAAGACAATGACCGTGCCACGGTTATCGGTCGCCGTTCTTTCGGAAAGGGATTGGTGCAGCAGCCCATGGACTTCAAGGATGGCTCTACCATCCGTCTCACCATTGCCCGCTACTACTCACCCTCAGGACGTTGCATACAGAAGCCTTATGTACAAGGACATGGCGAGGAGTACGAGATGGAACTGATTGAGCGCTATGAGCGTGGCGAGTTCTTCTCGGGCGACAGCATCAAGCAGGAGGGCAAGGAGTATCACACCACCCTGGGACGTGCCGTGTATGGTGGCGGTGGCATTACCCCCGACATCTTTGTGCCCGAAGACACCACCAACATGACCTCTTATTACAAAGAAGCTGTCATCAACGGATACATTCGCCAGTTTGCCTTCGACTATACTGATGCCAACCGAGACAAGTTGTCCAACTTCAGCAAGACTGCCGACATGGAGAAATACCTTCGCAAGCAGAACCTTCTGGAAAAGTTCGCACAACATGCTGCACAACGTGGCCTTCAGCGCCGAAACCTGATGCTTCAGCAGAGCCGTGTGCTGTTTGAGCGCTACATCATTGGCAGCATCATCTACAACGCCAACTCCACACAGGAATATCGCGAGTTCCTCAACCAATTCGATGATGCCGTACAACGCGCCCTCAAGGTCATCGAAGAAGGCAAGGCACGTCCCAAAGCAGGAATGAAGTACTGATCCAAATACGGGATCCACCCCCATTTTCCTACAGAGAACCATAACCCTGCACTCACGGTGCACTCAGTGTGCGCTCACAAATCTGTAGAGAACTGTGAGTGAAACTAAAGCAATGGTAAAGCGAAGGTAAAACAAAAACGCAGATTACCTCCTCTTGCATGACATTGCAGAAAAAACAGGCAGACAGAACATCCCCCTGATTTCTCAGAGCCGGGGGCGTTCTGTCTGCCTGTCAAAATATGCTATAGGCACTTCGCTATAGCATTATGGTTGCATCTTTATTCTTTCACCAGTCGAACCTCGTAGATCTCACCAATCTGCTTTCCGGCAGCAGCTACGAATTTAACACGCACCTGATTCTTGCCTGCAAGTACAGAAGCGGGAATCTCGTAGGTTTCTGCCTTAAACTTAGAGATGCGATACTTACCGGTATTGTTTACCGACTTCACCAACACATCATCCACATAGATATCAAACTCATGTGACTTCCACTCACCTACTCCCCAATACTTCAAACGCAGGCTCAGTTCTGTGTTTCCACCTGTCTGCATCAAGTAGCTGAAGTAATGGCCATCGCGAGCATCACGGTAGAATACGTTGTTGGTATTGCCGGTGTACGAATCATCAGTTTCCATCTTATGGTCAGTCTCAGGCTGTTGTTCACCAGGCTGCACCTTGTCTATGGTACGGGCTTCTAGTGCCTGACGCTCCTGCTCCTGCTTGGCAAGATCTCCAATATACTTTTCGTAGTTGCTCTCTGTCAAGGCAAGCCAGTACATCATGTAACGGCTGTCGTGAATTTCGAAGAATGGCATAATCTCATTGTGAATAGCATTCTTCATCTGAGTATCCAAAGTGAAATGCAGAGGCTTCCCTGAAATGGGTTTCAACTGACCTGCAATGCTTTCAATGTCGTTGTTGATAAGGATAGGAGCTTTGTCAATAGGCATCTTTTCGCCACCTGCATACTGGCCGAAGCGACTGTCGTCTGCCACAAGGTTTGGCATGTCTTCGGCACTTGTCTTCATACCCAGCATGATAGGACCATGCATCAGAGCAATGTACTGGGGCTCATTGGGAAGGTAGCGCAACGAGTTGTGCATGGGGAAGTTGAGTGTAACCACATCACCCTTCTTCCACTTGCGGTCGATGCACACATACGAAGAGGGACCCGTCACAACGTCAACAGGCTTGCCATTGACACTCACTTTATAATCTCCTGGTTTTACCCAACCAGGATAACGCACCATCAGTTTGAAGCTACCTGCTCCTTGAGTAATGGTTATCTTGCTCGTTTCTGAATAAGGGAACTCTGTCTGCTGGCTGAGAGTGATACCCTTCTGCTTCCAGCTAAGTTCCGAAGGCACAAAGAGATTGACAAAAAGCGCATCCTCATTGCCACCCACAGAATGCGTATAGATAAACTGTCCGTACTTGCCATGGTTCTCCATACCCGTACCTACACAGCACCACATTGCCTCATTAGGAGCAGAGTAGTTGCGGTAATGGCGTGGACGAGCAGGGGTAAAGTACACATAACCTCCATGTTCGGGATGCTGGCTTGAAAGGATATGGTTGAAAGTGGCCAGCTCGAAATAATCGGCATAGCGTGCATCGGGATTTCTACGGAACAAGTCCTCGGTAAGCTTCAGCATGTTGTTGGTATTACAGCTCTCGGGACCATCAATGTCGTTTATGAAGTCCATACAAGCATCCTTGGCAGGGAAATGTTCGCGACGACTGTTGCCACCAAAAGCCAAGGAACGCTCGCCAGTCACAACATCCCAGAAGAATGCACTTGCCGTGTGATACACCTCATCGCCCGTCAATTCTGCAATACGTTCGAAACCTATCACCTTGGGCACCTGTGTATTGGCATGCATGTTGTCAAGACAATCCTGACGTTGTGACATGGGGACGAACAAACGCTTGTGTGAGAAACGCTTCGCACAATCAATGTACTTCTTGTCCTTAGTGATGGCATAGGCATCGGCAATCACCTCGTTCATGCCACCATGTTCATTGCCCAGCATACGCTCCATCTGCTCATCGGTGAGTTTGGAGGTGATGCTGACAGCCCAGTCGCAGAACTGCAGGAAGAGTTGCTTGGCCTGCTCATTGCCACAATAGAGCCATGCATCACGAAGACCGGCATACATCTTGTGCAGATTGTAAAAAGGAGCCCAGGCACCAGAATAGACACGGAAATCACCATCCTTGAAAGTGTTCCAGATGTTTTGGCTATTAGGCATGCCACCCATATAGCCTACTCCCCACTCTGGATGGTTCTTGCGATTGGCTTCGGCACACTCAGCAATTTCGCTGATGATATATTCCATGCGCTTACGACATTCCTCGTCACCCGTAGCAGCATTGATAGCCATGGCCGTGAGGTAATGTCCACCGACGTGTCCGTCCAGTCCATCCCAGTTGGGATAGGCTTTTGCCTTAGGCTGCAGACCAGCTTCCTTGCGATAGGGAGCCAGCAGCCTGTCACAATCATATTGCAGAAGAGTTTTGATGTTAAGATCACGGGCATGTTTCAGCACTCCATCAACAATCTTAACTTGTCCTAATGGGAACTCATTGGGATATAGTTTGTCTTGTGCATAGGCACCCGTCGCCATGGATGCAAGCATCAACGACACAATTACCTTTTTAGTCTTCATCACATTATAAGTAGTTTTAGTTAGTTAATTAGATCAGTCAGTCAGTTTTTCAAGGAAAAAAGTACGAAGGCTATATGTGAGCAAATTCAACAATTCGGCTAATACTCACAAAGATATTCCTCATAACCGTGACTGTATGTATTTTCGTTATTTTTTTGCAAAAGTACAAAATAATTCCGTAAACACCAATCTTATGTGGCTTTTTATGGGCTCTGCTCATAAAAGTACGAGCAGAGCCTCATCACAGATTCCTGAAATTTCCCTTATTTCTTTTCCTTGTCTGTTCCCATTGTATTCTTTCCACCATACACACTAAAACGGAAAATGGCACTAAACATGGCATACTGGTAGATGGCATTGTTGTGGGAGTCGGTGCGTGAGAAGGCATTAACCGAACGGCTGATGTTGGTTTGCTGATGCAGGATGTCAAACACCGTGGCACCTTCCATGGGGTCACTTGTCTCATTGTCGATAATAATTCCTTTAATGTCGAATTTGCTTTGTGCCATCATGCCCATGCACATCACAAGGCAAAAAAGCACACATTTCAGTCTAAAAAACATTTTGTTAAGTTTGGGTTATTAATTCATAATTAAGGGATAATGGCCTCTTTCAGCGTCTTATCACAGATAAGACATCCGTTTTTCCAAAAGGTTTAATGCAAAAATGAAAAAAATGCGAAAAAAGAAGAAAAAGAAGCAAAATGGATTCTGTCACAAAGCAAAAAAGCACGAAGAAATGTTGCATATGCCACATTTCTTCGTGCTTTTAGCTTCATCGCATAACAGATAGTATCAAATAATCATACGAAACATACACATGATGAGCACTATTTTCTTATTCGATTGAGAGCCAACCACTTGTAGGACTGCCACATCGTCTCACGATAAACCATCCTATATTTCCAACGGTTGTTCCACCATCTAATAGTTTTTTGTATGCCATACTTCAGCTTACCAATGCCATGAATGCCATGCATATTCATTGGCAGTTCTTTCTTTTTGGAAAAGATATCTGCAAGCACCCTATCTGCCACCGATTCTGCATGGTGATAGCCCTTGAAGCAGCGGGCATCAATACCAAAATCGCGCACACAAATGGTAGCGATAGCATCATAGAATGGAATCATACCCTCATCTTCATATACCTTCAGCACAACCTGCCAATCAACCTGTTCATGATGACGAAGGAAGAAAGTTGCCAAGTCGAGTACGTGTCTAAGAGTAATCTCATTGGTAGCAAAATGCTCTCCAGCATGGCGCAC
>JAKSLO010000037.1 GCA_024401185.1 Bacteroidaceae bacterium
TGCCTCGATACCGAATACGTCAACGATCATACCACCCTTAGTGCGGCACTTGATGTAACCCTTGATGATCTCCTCGTTCTCCATTGCGGCGTTAACGCGATCCCAAGAGCGGCTTGCGCGAGCCTTCTTGTGAGAAAGAACCAACTGACCCTTCTTGTCCTCCTGGTTCTCGATGTACACCTCAACGGTATCACCTACCTTCAACTCAGGATTGTAACGGAACTCGCTTACGGGGATGATACCATCGCTCTTGAAGCCAATGTTAACTACAACCTCGCGCTTGTTGATTGAGATAACAGTACCGTCAACAACCTCGAAATCGTTAACTTTGTTCAGAGTACCATCATAAGCGGCCTCCTGAGCCTCGTGGCTCACCTCAGTGTTTGCACTTCCACTAGCATAGGCTTCCCAATCGAAGTCTGCCAAAGGAGCGACATTTTTGTAATCTGCCATGTTTAATTAATTGTTTTTAGTAATTTAATACGGTTAGACTTTATGTTGATAATAAATCCGGCTGCAAAGGTACTACATTTTTGCGACGTCACCAAATCTTTTTTGCATTTTCTTGATTTATATTAAGATATTTGCGTGCGAACCAATAAACTTCCCACGAGAAAACACCGCTACGGAAAAATATTGTAACTTTGCACTAAGCAAATAGGTTGTTCGTGCACCCCGACTTGTAGCGCTACCATGCACAAGCCACGGCTCTGCCCCCACACGCTGAGTGCCCTGCGACTGCTTGCGAAATCACAAAAACGGGAAAAAACTCAAAAAACAATAGCGTATGAGAAAGATTAACTGCATCGGCATTCTGACCAGCGGAGGCGACGCCCCCGGTATGAATGCAGCCATCCGTGCCGTAACCCGCGCCGCCATTGCCAACAATTTCCGCGTAATGGCCATCTACCGTGGTTACGAGGGTTTGATTAACAACGAGATCAAGGAGTTCACCACCGAGAACGTGAGCAACATCATACAGCGCGGTGGTACCATACTCAAAACTGCCCGCAGCAAGGAATTCATGACTCCCGAAGGACGCCAGAAGGCATACGACAACATGGTAGCCCTGGGCATTGATGCACTTGTAGTTATAGGTGGTAACGGTTCATTGGCAGGTGCCCGCATCTTCGCACAGGAGTTTGACGTGCCTTGCATCGGTTTGCCCGGCACCATCGACAACGACCTCAACGGAACCGACCTCACCATTGGCTACGACACCACCCTCAACACCATCATGGAGTGTGTGGACAAGATTCGCGACACGGCCACCAGTCACGAGCGCATCTTCTTCATCGAGGTTATGGGTCGCGATGCCGGCTTCCTGGCACAGAACAGCGCCATTGCTGCTGGTGCCGAGGCTGCCATCATCCCCGAGGACTCTACCGGTGCCGACCAGTTGGAGCACTTCATCGGTCGCGGCATCCGTAAGTCAAAGTCATCGAGCATCGTCATCGTGAGCGAGAGCCCCAAGTGTGGTGCCATGTACTATGCCGAGCGCGTCAAGAAGGAGTACCCCGAGTACGATGTGCGTGTGTCCATCCTGGGTCACCTGCAGCGTGGTGGAAGCCCCTCGGCTGGCGACCGCGTACTGGCAAGCCGTCTGGGTGTAGGTGCCGTCCAGGCATTGCTTGAGGGACAGCGTAACGTCATGATTGGCATCCGCAACGATGACGTGGTGTACGTTCCCTTCTCGAACGCCATCAAGAGCGACAAACCCATCAAGAAGGAGCTTATCGACGTGCTCGACACACTGAGCATCTAAGCCCATGCCGCAAAGCACCGCCATCATTGGTGGAGGAGCCGCTGGCTTCTTCCTGGCCATCACCCTCAGGGAGTTGTGCCCCGACATGCACGTCTGCATTCTGGAGCGCCAACGCCGTGTGCTGGCCAAGGTTGAGATAACGGGCGGTGGACGGTGCAACTGTACCAACACTTTCCAGAGCGGCTTAGACCTTCAACATATCTATCCACGAGGCCACCGCCAACTCAAGGGGTGGCTTCGTGAGTTTAGTCACCACGATGCCTACGAATGGTTCGAGCATCGTGGTGTGCCTTTGGTGGCTCAGCCAGACGGTTGCGTCTTTCCACAGGCACAGGACAGTCATGCCATCATCAACCTTTTTCTGCGTGAGTGCCGACGACTGGGTGTAGAGATACGCACGGGTATCGATGCCTTCGACGAGACGAAGGTTGACCTGAGCACTTACGACAACGTGTGCATCTGCACGGGTGGCCTGCACGGACAGGTGCTCAGCAAGTTCAACGAGTGGGGATTGCAGGTCGTCTCCCCCATCCCATCGCTTTTCACCTTCAACATTGCCGACCCTGAACTCACCGCCCTCATGGGTACGGTGGTGGAGGATGCCGTCTGCTCCTTACCGGGTACTAAGCTACACGCACAAGGCCCCTTGCTCATCACACATTGGGGTATGAGCGGCCCTTCCATACTGAAGCTTTCCAGCCGAGGTGCACGCATACTGGCTGAGTGTCAGTACAAACATCCGCTCTCCGTCAACTGGACAGGTGGATGTACTACCGACGAGGTGCTCGATGCCCTGCAACGCTGCATGGCTCAGCAAGGGGCAAAGCTCATCGACAACGTACGACCCTACAACCTGCAGAACCGCCTGTGGGATTACCTGCTCACCAAACTTTCCCTACGTGGCCGCCGTTGCAGCGAACTGGGGCGCAAGCAACTCAACCGCCTGGCCGAGACGCTCACCCACGACACCTACGACATCACAGGGCGTTCGCACTACAAGGAGGAGTTCGTCACCTGTGGCGGCATCAGTCTTTCAGCCATCGACCGCCGCACCCTGCGCTACACTTCGCCTCATCACGCCCCCATCAAGAACCTCTACTTTGCCGGAGAGGTGCTCGACATCGACGGCATTACGGGTGGCTACAACCTGCAAGCTGCATGGACAACCGCGACCATAGTGGCAAGAGGAATAAAGTGCCAGCTATCAGAATGACCTGCTGACTAAGCACCCCCTTCTTTCCACACTTGTCGCGACGTAGCAATTGTTACGTCGCGAGGAAAAAACATCACGTCCACGTCCACAGGGGAAAGACACCATGCTACAATACCGGCATAAAAGCTCTGACTACCCCCCAAAAAACAATATTCCCCAATCCCGACCTCATGCGTGTCGTGGATTGGGGAACATGCTATAAACCTGATGGCACAAGGCTATGCTTTGGCCACATCAGGACGCATTACTGCTGTGTGCCCAGAGCCTTGTTCATGGCATCGCCCAAAGCAGCAGCACCTGCGTTGGCTGCATTCTGAAGGGCTGCCTTGCCTGCATTCTTGGCATTCTCTACAGCTGCCTTGCCTGCCTCCTTGGCGTTCTCCACAGCGACCTTGCCGGCTTCCTTGGCATTCTCTACAGCAGCCTTACCTGCCTCCTTGGCATTCTCTACAGCGGCCTTACCACCCTCGACAGCACCTGTGGCAGTTTGCACAGCAGCGTTGGCAGTACCGGTAGCCGTACCCAGGGCACCCGAGATGACGCCATTCAAGCCAGACACGTCAACGCCAGCTGCCTGCAGCTTGTCGCTTGCACCGTCAATGGTTGCCTTTATCTTAGAAGCGTAGATGCTGGCTGCCTCTGTCTTGCCGGCATTCAACAGTTCCTGAATGCTCTGCTTGGCAGCATCCACCATGATATTAACTGAGTTTGTCTGGTTGCTCTCAATGGCTTGCTCCAACTGAGCCACATCGTTGGCAGCACGTGCCTCCACATCGGCTGTCTCATCTACTGCCTCAGGAGCAGCTGCCTCTACCTTGATAGAATCTTCCTTAGCCGTTTCACTTGCCTGCTTGTTGCCACAAGATGTAAATGCGATGGCAGCAAAAGCCATCATGCTCAACATAATCTTTTTCATTTTCTTTTTCTATAAATTTAGTTATTCTATAACGTATAGGGCATAGCCCAATCACAAATGCAAAGATACATTTTTTCTTAATAGGTTGTAACATTACAGCCGCGAATTTGCATTTTACCGCTCTATTTTGCCCGAAAAGGCGAAAAATCTCTTCATTATTTGATTTTTCGTCCTATTTTTCTGACTACCAGATGTCTTTTGTAACCGCCCACCTCATAGAGGAAAGAAGAAAGAAGAGAGAAGAGAGAAGAAAGAAGAGTGCATGGTGATAGAGCATGGAGCATAGTGATAGTGCATAGTGATAGAGCATGGAGCAGAGTCACGATGCACCCGAGGATCCTCCGAAGCTCGTACACAGACAGGTGTAGAGTTGTGGAGGATGTTCGGGTGCAACTTAGGTTATGATTGAGGACACTACATCTTGATGGTTTGAACCACCTTGGCGTTGCTGTCGGTGCCAACCATCAATTCGTACTGACCAGGTAGGATGCGCATGGTGTTGGAAGCAGCATCCCACCACTCGAAATGTTCCTTGCCAAAGGGGATGGTGACCTTTGCCGTCTGACCAGCCTTGACAGCCACACGCTTGTAGGCACGAAGCGTCTTCTTAGGGCCTTCATTGTCGCCCACCTTGCGCAGATACACCTGCACAACCTCCTCACCATCACGCTTTCCGTTGTTGGTGAGTGAGAGGGTGATACTACCCTTCTTATACTGAATGTTAGAGTATGCAAAAGAGGTGTAGCTCAAGCCAAAACCGAAGGGAAAGAGAGGAGCCTCGTTCATGAAACGATAGGTGCGACCAGACATCTTATAATCCTCGTAGTCGGGCAACTGATCGGTGGAACGATAGAAGGTGACGGGCAACTTACCAGAGGGGTTGACATCGCCAAAGAGCACGTCGGCAAGGGCATTACCACCCTCTTCGCCACCATACCATGCCTGGATGATGGCATCGCAATACTGTGCCTCGGGCATGAGAGCCATGGCCGAACCGGAGCAATTGACATAGACGATGCGCTTGCCCTTCTCATGCAAAGCCTTGAGGATTCGGCGCTGTGCCTCAGGCAATTCTATGCTGGTGCGGTCACCACCACGGAAACCATCGAAGTTGACACGCATCTCCTCACCTTCAAGACGGGGCGAGATGCCACCTACGAAGATAACAATGTCGGCATCGCTTGCGCTGGCCAGCAACTCCTCATCGCTGACACGGGCATTAGCTACCTCGCTGGCACGGGCGGTTGTGGCAGCCGGATTGGCAAGCGTATTGACCGAATCGGCCTGCATGCCCATATTGCCAAAGGGATTGGCATTGAGATTCACACGGTCGCGCTGACGACGTTGAGGTTGGTTGGCAGGAGCATCCACATAGCGGCATCCATCCACAAACTTCACATCGGAACGCTTTGCCAGAATGCCCTCAAGAACAGTAACTGCGTACATGGGGAAACCATTGTAGTTGCCCAGCAGCATAGTGCTGTCGTTGGCGTTGGGACCCATTACGACAATCTTCTTGCCCGACTTGGCAAGAGGAAGTATCTGATTGCGGTTCTGAAGCAACACGATACCCTCCTGTGCCATCTTGCGAGAAAGGGCACGATGCTCGCTGCTGCAAATGGTACTCTCGGGAATCTTTGTCCAAGGCACAAGTGAATCATCATCAAAATCGCCCAACTTGAAACGGGCAATAAGCAAGCGACGAAGGCTCTCGTTGATTTCCTTCTCAGTAACAATGCCTGCCTGAACCGCCTCGGGCAAAGAGTTGTAGTCGCTACCACATTCAAGGTCGGTACCCGCACGAACAGCCATAGCCGATGCCTCGCTCTTCGTCTCTACCACCTCATGATTGCCTTTCTTCCAGAAGTCGGAAATAGCCCAACAGTCGCTGGTGACAAGACCCTTGAAGCCGAGATCGTTGCGCAGAATCTGCTTGAGGTAGCGGTTATTGCCACAGCATGGTTCATCGTCAATACGCTGGTAGGCGCACATCACCTCCTCCACGTTGGCTTCCTGAATCAAAGCCTTGAAGGCAGGCATATAAGTCTCCCAAAGGTCGCGAAGGGGAAGGTCGGTAACATTGAACGAGTGACGGTTCCATTCAGGACCCGAATGCACGGCAAAGTGCTTGGCACAAGCCAATGTCTTGCGATACTTGGCATCATCGGGGCCTTGCAAACCCTTCACAACAGCCACACCCATGCGAGAGGTGAGGTAAGGATCCTCACCATAGGTCTCCTGTCCACGTCCCCAACGAGGGTCACGGAAGATATTGACGTTAGGTGTCCAGAAGGAAAGGTCCTGATACTGACGTACACGACCACTCTGCTTGGCCTGCTGATTCTTGGCACGAGCTTCATCGCTGACAGCGGTATAAACCTGTTCGAGCAAGGCTTCGTCGAAACTGGCAGCCATAGCCATAGTGATGGGGAAGACGGTGGCCTTGCCATTGCGTCCCACTCCATGCAGAGCCTCGTTCCACCATTGGAAAGAAGGCACTCCCAAACGCTCTACAGCCTTGCTCTGATGCATCATGAGCGAGACCTTCTCGTCAAGTGTGAGACGGCTCAGCAAGTCATCGGCACGCTTCTCTATAGAGAGTTTAGGGTCTTGAAAAGGATACTGCACAGCATCTTCCTTCTGCGAAGAATGTGCACGAGTTTTTGCAAATGTCGTGACGGGACACGAAATGAGCGCCATCATGGAAAGCGCCAAAAGATTGCGTTTAAGGTTCATAAGATTTATTTAGTTAAGATCCGATTTTTATGCAAATTTAGTGTTTTTTTGTCAAATCACAAAATAATATGCCTGAAAAACGTACGTATGTCCAGCAGCATCCACCTCCCCCTTGCTATGAGGGAGGGCGCGCAGGCATCAGGATGAAACCGCCACATACGCGGCATAACGCTCGTAGAAACGCTTCAAAGGACCACGACGAAGCAAGACGTACTCCCAAAGGAGGGAGAAAGACACAGCAAGTGCTATGCCCAGCAGGACGTCGATGAGATAGTGATGATTGGTATAAACCGCAGTAAAGCAAATGCCTAATGACAAGACGCCCAACGGCACGGTGATGAACCAACGCTGACGCCCCATAAGGGCAAACAGAAATGCACAAAGGCAGTATGTGCTGTGAAGCGAAGGCACTGCAGCAAAGACATTGGCATTACGACTGTACATGCCCTGGAACAGTTCGATGCCCAACATTTCATCAAAGCGAATGAGCCCTGCCACATTACCGGGTGTGTTGAGGATGGGCTCTGTGCCATACTCGGCAATATACCATGGCGGGGCAGCAGGATGCACATAATAACCTATGAAACCCAGGAAGTTGATGAAAAGAAATGCCCACGAGAAACGCAGGAATAGGGCACGCTTTCCACTAAAAAACAGGTACAAGCCAAAGGCAATGGGACCTGGCACCCAGCAGAGGTAGAACACGCCACCAAGAAAATCGGCCACGGCACAATTATGTTGAGCAAAATATTCGTTGAGCGTCATCAGCTGACCATCGACCGTAATGCCAAAAAGCGCTTTCTCGGCTTCGTAGATGCCTTCCACATCAATGGGATTGACCATGTAGTTGGGATAGAGGCGCATAAAGTCGTATGACATGCCAAACAGGACAAAGGGAATCATGCTGACTGCCAGTTTGCGAGTATAGGCCGTCGGGAAAAACAACACCATAAACATGCCACTAAACACAAAGTGCTCTGGACGCAGCTCCATCACCATGGGCGTAAAGATGTAATAAATAGCCCACACCGACAAGCACACTATGGTTTCACGGCGAGAAGGAAGGGATAACCAGTTCATCGTTTTCTCTTATTTCTTAACTTTCAGTTGATTGTAACAATGCCATATTCGCCAAAAGGCAGTAAGGTTGGCCAACAGGGCAATGACACCCATGGCATAAATAAAAACAAGAGTGCCATCAAAGGTGGACGAACTACAGATAGGAGCCAGAATAGCACCTAACGCCGTGACAACCACGCGCTCGGGACGCTGCATCAACCCCACCTTGCACTCAATGTCAAGTCCCTCGGCACGCGCTCTCACATAACTGACCATAATGCTGCCAATGAGTGCCACAAAGGTAAGAATTGACCCAACAGGATAGCCAGAAAGGATAAGCCAGTAGAAAAAGCCAAAGAGAGTGACCAGTTCGCTGTACCTGTCAAGCACAGAATCGAAGAGGGCACCAAAGGTGGAAGCCTTACCCCCTACCCTTGCCACACGTCCATCCATCATGTCGAACAAGCCAGCAAACAGAATGATGCCACCTGCCCATCCCATATAGTGCAATTCACCAGGATGCTCAAGTCCACCCCACACAAGCAAGGCGGCTGCCACAACATTAAAGACAAGTCCCAGGAAGGTAATGATATTGGGAGTGATGCCTACCTTTATCATACCCTTTACGATGGGATTGATAGTCCAGTAGATTAGTTTCTGAAGAAAATCTCTATAGTTCATACAAATTAATTTACAAGTATCACAATCCGTCTTTCAAAGAAAGAGTTATCTGATTTTTAGATTTTTATACACGAACGAGCGTTGCATCTGATAATTCCAGGCAAGAGCCACGATGATAGCAACAACAATCTTGGAGAAGATATACACCTGGTCAGCATGCGTTCCCAGCAAGTCTACAGCCAACTTGCTGTCACGTAGCCACTCGGTAAGCAAGTATGTGCCGAGGGTGTTGAGCAATATGCTGACTCCCCACACAAGAAAATACTTGATGGCTATGTGGAGTTTGCGCGCTCCGCTCCCTGGAAACACCCAATGGTAGTTGAGTATGCAGTTGACCGCACCACCCGTGACAGCTCCCACCGAAGTGGCCACCACATAGTAAACTCCCATGACCGACGAAAGCAGCACAGTGACGACAAAATCAATCACACTGGCTGCCTGTGCTGTGCAAAGTGCCTTCAGGATGCGCATAGGGGCCATACCGCAAAGCGGAAAACATAGATGAGAAAGAAACCATACATACCTGCCAGCACATCATCCATCATCACACCATGACCATGCGGAATCCGTTCCATGTGACGCACGCCAAAAGGCTTTACGATATCAAAGAAACGAAACAGCACAAAAGCTGCCGCTGCATAGGCGATGCTCTGCTGTGGACAAGCCAGAAGGGATATCCACACTCCCACCATCTCATCGACAACAACACGCGAGGGGTCTTCTCCCCAATCACTTCGCAAGGTATTTGCCGACCATACGCCTGCCACATAAAACAAGAGGACAAGACATACCGTAACAGCAATAAGCCACTCTGCCGAGAGCACAAGCGAAAGGCCATACCACATGAGCGTAGCCAGCAGCGCTCCTGCCGTACCAGGACCCCATGGCCAAAAGCCAGCACCAAAACCTGTGCCTATGATAACGGATAGAAGTTTCATGACTTGCAATTTGTTATTAAGGTTGTTTCTGTTCCGACCTACTTCACATTGTTCTACTTTTCATCAGAATTGGGCTCGGAACATGAATCGTATGCCCCACCTATGCGTATCGGGACGCAAGTAGTTGATACGACGAACATATTCCACATGCAGCAGTTTGAAGATATTGTGAATGCCGGCAATAAGTTCTACATAAGGACGACGAGCCTGCATGAGTTGCGAGTTGTAAGCGAAGCTGCCATCCTCGTTGTAATGCCCTGGGAAATAGAACAGGCGCCCGTCATCAGCGTTCTGTGGCAAGAAGGGATTGTTCTTATCGGACAGATGGCCGAAGAAGAGGTTGCAGCCAATATACTCACGCCACTTGAGGTTCTTGAGCAAAGGAATGCGGTTGAAGAACTTACCATTGAAGTCCCACGACAGCATGACCGTTGCATTACGGTCGGTAATGAACTCCATATTGTCGATGAGCTTGTAGGTATTGTCTTCCATCACATAGCTGAGGTTGGCCACAGGGAAGCAAAGCAACGGGAAGGGCACCTTGTTCCATTGGCATTGTGCCTTGGCATAAATGTCGAACTTACCCCATGTGCGAAGCCAGAAACGCTTATAGAAGGTGAACTCTGTAAGATTATAGTCGTACTCTCCTCCGACAAGACCCTTGAAGCCAATGGTGTGCGACACTCCCATCACAGGCGTGTCATGATTGGTCTTTAGGCGACGTTGCTTGGTGTTAATCCATGAGGCATTGGGTTGGTACTCAAAAGCAAGCGAGAGGTCGGTCGTGGTAAGATAACGGTGGTTTCCATCGAAGTCGGCATGAGGCATGCCCCATCCATCGGCCCCTATGGGAGCCGTAGCATGCAAGGGCTGAAAGAACAAGGCACCTGCACCCTCGGAGCGTTCACGGCGTGCCGTTGCAGTAAAGTGCATGCCATTCTCCCATTCACGGTCATACTGCAGCTGGAAGCGTTGCACATACATCATGTGGTCAAGACGTGTCCACTTGAATGAGGCAAACACATTATCCTTGTCCGTCTGTATGAAACGGTCGCTGGGCGCATAGACATCATAAAAGAAGTGTGCCGTGATATTATTCTTGGGGAACTCGCGAGGCAAATAGTCCTTGGGATTAATGGCATAATTGAGTTCTGCAAGCCCCTTCCAACGCCTGTCGCCAAAGCCATACCCCACATAACCCTTTCCAAACCAATGCTTGTTAAGGTTCGCGGTGGTTTGGGCACTGGCACGCAGTTTAAAGCCCTCCACAAAGTTCTTGGTAAAGGTAGTGTTTACCGGACCGATATCTATCTTGGAAGGATGCTTTGGGTCCACACTGGTTTCCACAAAGTTCTCTATGAAGGCTTTGGCTACCCACAGCACTTCCTTGAAACCCTTGATGCTTTGGATGCGCTGCATGAAGGTGTTCATCTTGCCTTCACTCTGGGTAAGGGGGGTTGGTCGCTGGGCTTCCCAGAAGGCTTCGTCACGCATCTGGGCAGAACTCTCTGTCTTGACATTTCCGGAAAAGTCAAAGTCACGGTCAGGGATGGCAGAGAAGTCAAAATTACTGTATTTGACGGTACGCTCCACCTGTGCCTTCTGTATCCATGAGGCTAATTTGAGCTGCACTATCATCCTGTTGTTGAGCACAACCTGCTCACCTGTAGGAAGCGTCGAAAAGTCTTGTATGATGTCCATGTGCTCCACGAAGTTGACATCCGAGCGACTGGGGATGCCAAGATGGGCACGCTTGATACGGTAGGTGCTGTCAGCCATCACCCACAGCACACCCGAGAAACCGAAATCCTGCAGATTATTGGGTGAGAACTCCACCTGATAACATTTGTCATTATCAACCATAACCGTGTCAGCCAGATAATAACGATAGAAACGTATGGCACCACCTGAAGAAATAGGGCTCAGGAACGGATGCTGGAACAGACGCACGTCGTTCTGGTAAATATCCACATCGGTGAAACAATCCGTGAGCATTGAACTGACAATATCGCCCGTATTGATAAGGTCATTGATGCCCTCACTACGTTGTCCAGTAACGATGGTTTTCTCGGTATTCGAACTCTTGCGGTAAATATTGCGGCTTACCTTCTCGTCAACAATAAGCGGAAGAATGAGCTTGCCTGTCTCAGGACATTTCTCCACATGGTCCTTTAAGAAGGGGAAACGTTTGAAATGGTCGTCCTCAAACACCTTGGGGGTGAACTCATTGAGGGCGGTGGTCATCTTCTCGTACTTGATGAAGCTGCAATAGTCATGCTGGTGAAGGTCGCTTGACTTCTTTGCCTCAATCACCTTCTGCATCAGAAGCACGGCGGGATTGTCCTTGCGTACGTATTTGCGTCGCTTGCTGGTAACCTCCACCTGTTTGAGCGAACTGGATGACTCCACCATTTTGACATTGAGTTTCTGCGCAGAGGATGTTTCTACCACCTGCGTGTCATAGCCCATCATGGAGAACACCAACGAACCTCCCTTGCGGAAGGCAATCTTGTAACGTCCGTTGATATTGCTCGTCACAAGAGTCTTCATGTTATCCTGATAATAGACATGCACACCGGGAAGCGTTTCACCAGTGGACGCATCCGTAACAACGCCCTGCATGAACTGAGCCGACATGCGAAGCATTGACACAAATGCCATGAATATGATAATGATAAACCTTTTCAAACTAATCCTTTAATACGGGTACAAAGGTACAAAAAAAACAACTAATTCTGCATTATCGTATGCTAAAAGAACTTAAAAGCGGGAAACACACAGAAAAAGGGAGCAGAAAACATTCAATTTTCTGCTCCCTAAATGATTATGATGTCAAGCTGAGCATGCAAGGAGTTGCTTCCTTGCACGCCTGCTTGCCTGTATTAATCCATATCGTCGTCAACGTACTCAAGCACGCTCTTACGATTTGCCAACACGCGGTCGTAATCTTCCTTGCTGCCTACTACGATCTTGTCGAACTCACGAAGACCTGTACCAGCAGGGATGAGGTGACCACAGATTACGTTCTCCTTCATACCCTCAAGACGGTCGCTCTTGCAGTTGATAGCTGCCTCGTTGAGCACCTTGGTGGTCTCCTGGAATGATGCAGCAGACATGAAGCTGCTGGTCTGGAGAGCGGCACGGGTGATACCCTGAAGAATCTGAGTAGAAGTAGCGGGCACGGCATCACGAACCTGAACGGTGCGGAGGTCACGACGCTTCAGCATAGAGTTCTCATCGCGCAACTTGCGGGCGGTAACAATCTGACCCTTCTGCATGTTCTCGCTGTCACCAGCGTCAACTACATACTTCTTACCCCAGATGCGGTCATTCTCCTCTGCGAAGTCGAGCTTATCGACAATCTGCAACTCAAGGAAGTTGGTATCACCGGGCTCGTTGATCTGAACCTTACGCATCATCTGACGTACGATTACCTCGAAGTGCTTATCGTTGATCTTTACACCCTGCAGACGATACACATCCTGAACCTCATTAACGATGTACTCCTGAACTGCGGTGGGACCCTTGATGGCAAGGATGTCGGCAGGAGTGATGGCACCGTCTGAGAGAGGTGTACCAGCACGCACGTAGTCGTTCTCCTGTACTAGGATCTGCTTTGACAGAGGTACGAGATACTTCTTAACCTCACCCAGCTTAGAGGTAACGATGATTTCACGGTTACCACGCTTGAGCTTACCCATTGAGATCTCACCATCGATTTCTGATACTACTGCGGGGTTGCTGGGGTTACGTGCCTCGAACAACTCTGTTACACGAGGCAGACCACCGGTGATATCACCACCACCACCTACGGCACGAGGAATCTTCACGAGGACATCACCAGCCTTCAGCTCCTGACCATCCTCCACAGAAATGTGACCGTTGATGGGGAAGCTATAGGTACGGATTACATCGCCGTTTGCATCGAGAATACTTGCGGTAGGCACCTTGGTCTTATCACGAGACTCGATTACGATGATTTCACGAAGACCGGTAGCTTCATCGACCTCAGCACGGTAGGTTACACCCTCGATGACATTCTCAAAGACTACCTTACCAGCAGACTCGGTAACGATAACGGCGTTGAAGGGATCCCACTTAGCAACGAGCTCACCCTTTTCAACCACATCACCGGGCTTCTTATAGAGAGATGAACCATAGGGCACACTCTGGGTCAGCAGTACGATGCCTGTGTTGACATCTACAAAGCGAACCTCAGCCAGACGACCCACAACCATCTGAGCAGCAACACCATCCTCATCGATGAAGTCAACGGTACGGAGCTCATCGAACTCAATGCGTGAGTTATACTTAGCCTTAATCATAGCGTTAGCCACAGCGTTACCAGCCACACCACCGGCGTGGAAAGTACGCAGAGTCAACTGGGTACCGGGCTCACCGATTGACTGTGCAGCGATGACACCGACAGCCTCACCCTTCTGAACCATGCGGCTTGATGCAAGGTTACGACCGTAGCACTTCATGCAGACACCCTTACGGCTCTCGCAGGTAAGTACCGAACGAATCTCAACGCTCTCAATGGGACTGTTCTCAATCTCCTGAGCCTTATCCTCGGTAATTTCCTCACCCGAAGCTACGATGAGCTTGCCGGTGGTAGGATGTATTACATCATGTACAGAAACACGACCCAGAATACGCTCATACAAGCTGCTGATAACCTCGTCGCCATTCTTCAAGGCGGTGCAGACAAGACCACGCAAGGTACCACAGTCTTCCTCGTTGATAATCACGTCATGGCTGACGTCAACAAGACGACGGGTAAGGTAACCAGCATCGGCAGTCTTCAAGGCGGTATCGGCAAGACCCTTACGAGCACCGTGGGTAGAGATGAAGTACTCCAGCACGCTCATACCCTCCTTAAAGTTAGAGAGAATAGGGTTCTCAATAGTATCGGGCTCAGCACCTGCCTTCTGAGGCTTGGCCATCAAACCACGCATACCTGACAACTGTGAAATCTGACCGGCACTACCACGGGCACCTGAGTCAAGCATCATGTACACAGCATTGAAGCCCTGGTCGGCCTCGCGCATGGTCTTCATCAGCACATCCGAGAGGTCATTGTTAACGTGGGTCCAGACATCGACCACCTGGTTGTGACGCTCGTTGTTGGTAATGAAACCCATGTTATAGTCGCTGGCAATGCGCTCAACCTCTTCGTTACCACGACGAACCAGCTCTTCCTTCTCTTTAGGAATGATGATATCGCCAAGGTTGAACGACAGACCACCTTCGTATGCCATCTTGTAACCAAGGTTCTTGATACCATCGAGGAAGTCGCAGGCACGAGCCACACCAGTTACCTTAATAACGTCGGTAATGAGGTTACGGAGGGTCTTCTTAGAGATGACGCCATTAAAGAAGCCAACCTCAGTAGGAATAAGCTCATTGACGATGACGCGACCTACACTGGTCTCAATCATGCGGTGGCCAATGCTGCCATCCTCCAGCTTATCCTCAACCACTACCTTAACCGGAGCGTGGATGTCAACCTTCTTCTCGTTGTATGCGATAATAGCCTCTTCAGTACCGTAGAATGTCAGGCCACTACCCAGTGCACCTGGACGCAGCTTGGTGATGAAGTACAGACCAAGTACCATATCCTGAGCGGGCACGGTGATAGGAGCACCGTTGGCGGGGTTCAGGATGTTGTGGCTCTGCAGCATCAACAACTGAGCCTCAAGGATAGCCTCATTGCTCAAGGGCAAGTGAACGGCCATCTGGTCACCATCGAAGTCGGCGTTGAACGCGGTACATGCCAGAGGGTGCAACTGAATAGCCTTACCCTCGATCATCTTAGGCTGGAATGCCTGGATACCCAGACGGTGCAGGGTTGGTGCACGGTTCAGCATCACGGGATGACCCTTCATTACATATTCGAGGATGTCCCAGATAACGGGATCCTTACGATCTACAATCTTCTTGGCGCTCTTGACGGTCTTCACCATACCGCGCTCAATGAGCTTACGGATAATGAATGGTTTGTAGAGCTCGGCAGCCATCAGCTTAGGAAGACCGCACTCACCCATCTTCAACTCAGGACCTACAACGATTACCGAACGAGCTGAGTAGTCAACACGCTTACCCAGCAAGTTCTGACGGAAACGACCCTGCTTACCCTTCAATGAGTCAGAGAGTGACTTCAAGGGACGGTTGCTCTCTGTCTTTACGGCGCTGCTCTTGCGTGAGTTGTCGAAGAGGCTGTCCACAGACTCCTGCAACATACGCTTCTCATTGCGGAGGATGACTTCGGGAGCCTTGATCTCGATGAGTCGCTTCAGACGGTTGTTACGGATGATGACACGACGATAGAGGTCGTTCAAGTCACTGGTAGCGAAACGACCACCGTCCAGGGGAACGAGAGGACGCAGCTCAGGGGGAATGACAGGAAGCACCTTCATGATCATCCACTCGGGCTTGTTGCGGCCACGGCTTGCACGGAACGACTCAACTACCTGCAGACGCTTCAAAGCCTCATTCTTGCGCTGCTGTGCGGTATCGCTGTTGGCAGCATCACGCAAGCTGTACGACAAGCTGTCAAGGTCAAGACGCTGCAACAGGTCATAGATAGCCTCTGCACCCATCTTGGCGATGAACTTATTGGGGTCGGTGTCCTCCAGGAACTGATTGTCCTTTGAGAGGGCAGCCAGACGATCCATCACCTCCATGTACTCCTCCTCACTCAGCACATCGTTCTTGGCAAGAGGAGTCTCCTGGAAGCCAAATGCCTCGTTCTCAAGGATACCGGGCTGGATCACAACGTAACGCTCATAATATATGATAGAATCCAACTTCTTGGTGGGAAGACCCAACAGATAGCCAATCTTGTTGGGAAGCGAACGGAAGTACCAGATGTGTGCAACGGGTACTACAAGGTCGATGTGACCACTGCGCTCACGGCGAACCTTCTTCTCAGTAACCTCAACACCACAACGGTCGCAAGTAATGCCCTTGTAACGGATTCTCTTGTACTTACCACAATGGCACTCGTAGTCCTTGGTAGGACCGAAGATGCGCTCGCAAAAAAGACCATCACGCTCAGGCTTGTAGGTACGATAGTTGATAGTCTCGGGCTTCAGCACCTCACCATGCGAATTCTCGAGGATTTCCTCAGGAGAGGCCAATCCAATGGTTATTTTGGTAAAGTTATTTCTTACCTTTGTTTCTTTCTTAAAAGCCATATATTGTTCGTTTTAATTAAAAATTATGAGGCAGCAAACAAGTGTTACGCGTCAGCTTCTGCAGCTCTTGCACTATGGCTCATTTCGCTGCGCTCAATTTTTAATTTTTAACTTTTAATTTTTAATTCTCGATTAGTCGAGGGTGATGCTCAAGCCCAAACCGCGAAGTTCGTGCAGCAACACATTAAGTGACTCAGGGATGTTGGGAGTAGGCATAGAATCACCCTTGACGATAGCCTCGTATGCCTTGCTACGACCTGTAACATCATCAGACTTAATGGTAAGAATCTCCTGAAGCACGTGGCTTGCACCGAACGCCTCGATGGCCCAAACCTCCATCTCTCCGAAACGCTGACCACCAAACTGTGCCTTACCACCAAGAGGCTGCTGGGTAATGAGTGAGTAGGGACCAATGCTACGAGCATGCATCTTATCCTCAACCATGTGACCGAGCTTAAGCATATATGCAATACCTACGGTAGCCAACTGGTCGAATGCCTCACCGGTAGCACCATCGTACAACTGAGTTGAACAGTAGCGGGGCAGACCTGCCTTGTCAGTCCACTCGTTCAGGTCTTCCAACTTGGCACCATCAAAGATGGGAGTAGCGAACTTGATTCCGAGCTTGCGACCTGCAGCACCGAGTACGGCCTCGAAGATCTGACCGATGTTCATACGAGAGGGCACACCCAGAGGGTTCAGTACGATATCTACGGGAGTACCATCCTCGAGGAAGGGCATATCCTCCTGACGTACGATCTTGCTGACGATACCCTTGTTACCATGACGACCTGCCAGCTTATCACCTACGCCGATCTTACGCTTCTTGGCAATGTAAACCTTAGCCATCTGCATGATACCGTTGGGCAACTCATCACCTACGTTCAGGGCATAGATCTTACGCTTAGCCTCTGCATCCAGCAACTTGAACTTCTTCAGGTAGTTGATGATCAACTTAGCCACAAGACCGTTCACACGCTCGTCCTCAGTCCAGTTGCTCAACTGAACAGCATTGAAGTCGAAGCTGCGCAGCACCTTCTCTGAAATCTTGCCACCTGGGGCAACGAGCTCTACATCCTGGTAGTCAACGATACCAGCGCACTTCTGGCCCTTGGTCAACTCAAGCAGCTTGTCAATCAAGATATCCTTCAAGTCAGAAACCTTGCTGTTGAGCTCCTCGTTGATAGCTGCCAGACGGGGCTTGTCCTGAATCTTGGATGCACGGGTCTTGACAACCTTAGAGAACAACTTCTTATCGATAACCACACCACTCAAAGAGGGAGAAGCCTTCAAAGAAGCATCCTTCACGTCACCAGCCTTGTCACCAAAGATGGCACGGAGCAACTTCTCTTCAGGTGAAGGATCGCTCTCACCCTTAGGTGTGATCTTACCAATCATGATATCACCGGGCTCTACACGGGCACCTACACGGATGATACCATTCTCGTCCAGATCCTTGGTAGCCTCCTCGCTGACGTTGGGGATGTCAGAGGTCAACTCCTCCACACCACGCTTGGTCTCGCGAACCTCCAAAGAGAACTCCTCTACGTGAACGCTGGTCAGCACATCCTCACGAACGATGCGTTCGTTGAGCACGATGGCATCCTCATAGTTGTAACCCTTCCAAGGCATGTAAGCCACCAAGAGGTTCTTACCCAGTGACAACTCACCATCCTCGGTAGAGTAACCCTCGGTCAGGATATCACCAGCCTTTACACGCTGACCCTTCTCGCAGATAGGACGAAGGTCGATGGTCATATTCTGGTTGGTACGGCGGAACTTGGGAATGCGGTACTCCTTCAAGGCAGGCTCGAAGCTTACAAACTCCTCATCCTCCGTACGATCATATAATATACGAATAGTGGTAGCATCTACGTACTCGATTACACCCTCACCCTCAGCGGTGATCATGGTACGGCTATCCTCGCAGACCTGCTTCTCGATACCGGTACCAACGATGGGAGCCTCTGTACGCATCAAAGGAACTGCCTGGCGCATCATGTTCGAACCCATCAACGCACGGTGAGCATCGTCATGCTCAAGGAAGGGAATCAAAGAAGCTGCGATAGAGGCAATCTGCTGAGGAGCCACATCCATAAGGTTAACCTCTGAAGGGGGAACCACTGGATAGTCATCATCCTGACGGCACTTTACCTTAGCGCGGATGAAGGTACCATCATCGTTCAAGGGAGCATTACCCTGACCGATAACCTGCTTCTCCTCCTCCTCTGCAGTCAGATACTTGATACCCTCATCGCTCAAGTCAACCACACCATCCTTAACAAGACGGTAGGGAGTCTCAATGAAACCGAGGTCGTTGATCTTTGCATATACACACAAAGAACTGATCAAACCGATGTTAGGACCTTCAGGAGACTCGATAGGACACAAACGGCCATAGTGTGTATAGTGTACGTCTCGAACCTCGAAACCGGCACGTTCACGAGAAAGACCGCCAGGACCGAGGGCAGACAGACGACGCTTGTGGGTAACCTCAGCCAAGGGGTTGGTCTGGTCCATGAACTGGCTCAACGCATTGGTACCGAAGAAGCTGTTCACTACGCTCGAGATGGTCTTGGCATTGATCAACTCAGTAGGAGTAAACACCTCATTGTCACGCACGTTCATGCGCTCACGGATGGTACGGGTCATACGAGCCAGACCAATGGCGAACTGGTTGCTCAGCTGCTCACCTACGGTACGTACGCGGCGGTTTGACAAGTGGTCGATATCATCGACGCTCTGCTTGCTGTTAACCAACTCAATGAGGTACTTGATAATCTCAATGATATCCTCCTTGGTCAATACGCGGGTTGCAGGATCGGTGGTAAGGTTCAGCTTACGGTTCAAACGATAGCGACCTACCTCACCGAGGTCATAACGCTTCTCGCTGAAGAAGAGGTTCAGAATCACCTCACGAGCACTTGCCTCATCAGCAGGCTCAGCGTTACGCAGCTGGCGGTAGATATAGTTGATAGCTTCAATCTCAGAGTTAGAAGTATCCTTCTGCAGAGTATTGAAGATAATGTTATAATCAGCGCTGTTTACATCAGACTTGTGAACGAGAATATTGCTTACGCCACTGGTAAGAATAGTGTCGATATTCTCCTCAGTCAACTGAGTCTCACGCTCAAGGATAACCTCATTACGGTCGATGCTGACAACCTCACCGGTATCCTCATCCACGAAGTCCTCGGTCCAGGTCTTCAGCACACGGGCAGCCAAGGTGCAGCCAACATACTTCTTCAGATTCTCCTCGTTAACCTCTACGTCCTCAGCCAGGTTGAAGATTTCAAGAATATCACGGTCATTCTCAAAACCGATGGCACGAAGCAAAGTAGTAACAGGCAACTTCTTCTTACGGTCGATGTAAGCATACATCACATTGTTGATGTCAGATGCAAACTCAATCCAGCTACCCTTGAAAGGAATGATACGAGCAGAATACAACTGTGTACCATTGGCATGGATGCTGCTACCGAAGAACACACCGGGTGAACGGTGCAACTGAGATACAACAACACGCTCAGCACCATTGATAATGAAGGTACCATTATCAGTCATGTAGGGAATGGGGCCAAGGAACACGTCCTGAATAACGGTATCGAAATCCTCATGATCGGGGTCGGTACAATACAGCTTCAGCTTAGCCTTCAAAGGCACGCTGTAGGTAAGACCGCGCTCCAGGCACTCTTCAATGCTGTAGCGAGGAGGATCAATGTAATAGTCCAAGAACTCCAAAGTGAAGTTGTTGCGAGTGTCCTGGATAGGGAAGTTCTCAGAGAACACCTTGTACAGGCCATCGTTCTTACGGAGTTCAGGAGGAGTGTCCAACTGCAAGAAGTCCTTGAAAGACTTCAGCTGCACCTCGAGGAAATCCGGATAAGGCATCGGACTCTTCACCGAGGTGAAATTAACTCTGTTGTTGATTAAATTAGAAGCCATATATAGTGGTTAAAATATTTATGCAATTGTGAGGGTTATAATTAAACGGGTTATCGGAATTGCGGGAAACCGGATATTTTTTTCGGAACACCGGAATAACGGGATACCGGAAAACTGGCTACGAAATCACGGAACACCGGAATAACGGAACACCGGAATACCGGAATACCGGCTATGAAATCACGGAACACCGGAATAACGGAACACCGGAAAACCAGCTATGAAATCACGAAACACCGGAATAACGGGATACCGGAAAACCAGCTATGAAATCACGGAACACCGGAATAACGGAATACCGGAAAACCGAAGAGTCAAAAACCGAAGAACCGGAAAACCGGAAAACCGTTCATTTAAACATCGGAAAAACCGACTTATGTGTTAGTGGGATTTATGTTGCTTGATTGCTTAAACCCTCAATATATACGCGTGCACGCGTGCAGACACAAAAAGGTAAAGAACCCTCTACCAGAGGATCCTTTACCATATAGTCTTTAAATGATATTGAGTATTACTTCAACTCAACCTCAGCACCAGCCTCCTCGAGAGTCTTCTTAAGAGCCTCTGCGTCAGCCTTGGGCATACCTTCCTTCAATACGCTGGGAGCACCATCAACAGCTTCCTTAGCCTCCTTCAAACCGAGACCACAAGCCTCCTTGACAGCCTTAACAACCTGCAACTTAGCAGCACCTGCACTCTTCAGAACGACATCAAAGTCGGTCTTCTCCTCAGCAGCAGCAGCGCCACCCTCAGCACCACCTGCAACTACAACAGCAGCAGCAGCGGGCTCAATACCATAAGTCTCCTTAAGTTCGTTCTTAAGATCGATAACCTCCTGAACTGTGAGCGCTACAAGCTGCTCAGCAATAGCTTTAATATCAGCCATATTCGTTTTTATTGTAAAAATTGTTATTAATCGATTAAATATTACTCAGCAGCAGCTTCCTTCTGCTCGTCCTTGTGCTCAAGAGCGTTGATAACGTTCATGATAGGACTTTCGAGAGCAGCGATAACATCTGCAATAAGTTCATTTTTGCTCTTAAGAGCAGCAAGAGTGTTGAGTTGGTCAGCACCTACATAAACAGTGCCTTCTGCATAAGCAGCCTTCAAAGCGGGCTTTTCAGCCTTCTTAGAAGCATACTCCTTCAACATCTTAGCGGGCTTGTTAGCCACGTTGCTGAACACAACAGCGGTGTTACCAACCAATGCAGGGAACATCTCCTCGCACTGCAACTCGCTAGCCTCAAGTGCCTTCTGGAAGAGGGTGTTCTTTACAACAACCATCTTAACCTCGTTCTTGAAGCACTTACGACGCATGTCGGCAGTAGTCTCTGCATTCATACCCTCAACATCTACCAAGTAGAAGTGAGCGTACTCCTTCAGCAAATCACCCAGCTGTGCAATAACGGTTACTTTATCTTCCTTTCTCATGATTGTCTTCGTTTTTAAATTTCTTCAACAGCCTTGGGATCAATCTTGATACCAGCGCTCATAGTACTTGAAAGATAAATACTCTTAACATAGGTACCCTTTGAAGCAGAGGGCTTCAACTTGATAATGGTTGAGATGAACTCCTTAGCGTTCTCAGCGATCTGCTCGGGAGTAAAGCTTACCTTACCAATTGAGGTGTGAACGATACCAGTCTTGTCAACCTTGAAATCGATCTTACCCTGCTTAACCTCGCGAATAGCCTTAGCTACATCGGGAGTTACAGTACCACTCTTGGGGTTAGGCATCAAGCCACGGGGACCCAGCACACGACCCAGAGCACCAATCTTACCCATGATAGCGGGCATGGTGATGATAACGTCGATGTCAGTCCAACCACCCTTAATCTTCTCGATATACTCATCGAGACCTACATAGTCAGCACCAGCTTCCTTAGCTGCAGTCTCAGCATCGGGAGTACAAAGACAGAGAACTCGTGTAACCTTACCAGTACCGTTGGGCAATGAAACCACGCCACGAACCATCTGGTTAGCCTTACGAGGATCTACACCCAAACGAACGTCGATATCGACAGAAGCGTCAAACTTGGTTGTGGTGATCTCCTTAACCAATTCTGAAGCCTCCTTCAAGGTGTATGCCTTCCCTGCTTCAATCTTGCCAGCTACCAACTTCTGGTTTTTTGTCAATTTTGCCATCTTAATTGAAGTTTAAAATTATTTACCAGGGAACTCTCCACTTACAGTGATACCCATACTTCTTGCAGTACCTGCAACCAAAGACATCGCAGCCTCTACGGTGAAGCAGTTCAAGTCAGGCATTTTGTCCTCAGCGATTGCGCGAACCTGATCCCAAGTAATTGAGGCAACCTTTTTACGGTTGGGCTCAGCAGAACCGCTCTTAATCTTGCAAGCATCCATCAACTGAATTGCCACAGGAGGAGTCTTAACTACGAAGTCGTAACTCTTGTCTGTGTAATAAGTGATAACTACAGGAAGAACCTTACCAGCCTTGTCCTGAGTTCTGGCGTTGAATGCCTTACAGAAATCCATAATATTGATACCCTTAGAACCCAATGCAGGACCTACTGGGGGTGATGGATTTGCAGCGCCTCCTTTAATCTGTAATTTGATTAATCCAGCAACTTCTTTAGCCATTTTTGTGTACTTTAAATAAATTTATTAAAAAAGCAGCATTTTTGCCTGTAACTAAGCATTACTGCTTTTCAACTTGCATAAAGCCAAGCTCCAAAGGAGTTTTTCTTCCGAAAATCTTGACCATAACCTTGAGCTTCTTCTTCTCAGTGTTGACCTCTTCAATGATAGCGTCAAATCCACTGAATGGACCATCTGCCACCTTAACGCTCTCACCCACCATGAAGGGAATGTCGATAATCTCGGGATTCTCTTGGATTTCGTCCACAGTACCGAGCATTCTGGCAATCTCCTCAGCGCGGGCAGGCATTGGTTTCGTACTGGCCTTTTCGGCACCGAGAAAACCAAGTACGTTTGGCGTGTTACGCAAAATGCCCTGAGTCTCTCCTACCAAATCGGTCTCAACCAATACGTAGCCAGGAAGATGATTCTTTTCCTTGGTGGTACGCTTTCCAGTCTTACTAACCGTGACAACCTTGTCTGTGGGGATAAGTACCTGAGACACATGTTTGCTCAACTCACCCTTCTGAGCGAGCAGAGCATCAATGTATTCCTTTACTTTGCCTTCCTTTCCACTGATAGCACGCATTACGTACCATTTCATTTCAGTATCAGCCATATCTATCACAGATTTTATTTAGCCAGGCCGTAAATGAACTGCATACCCTTGTCGAAAAGGGTATCAACACCGAAGACGAGTACTGCGATACAAAGGGAAGCAATTAAAACGACGACCGCACTACCCATAAGCTCTTTGCCTGAAGGCCAAGTGACCTGATGCACAAGTTCTTCGTATGAAGCCTTACAATAGTTGATAATTTTCATAATATTCTGTATTAGCACGGGAAGAGAGGCTCGAACTCCCGACACCTGGTTTTGGAGACCAGTGCTC
>JAKSLO010000038.1 GCA_024401185.1 Bacteroidaceae bacterium
TCCGCTATAAGTCTGCTATTTGTCTGCTAAATAGCAGAGAAATAGCAGAGAAATAGCAGAGAAATAGCAGAGGATTAGCAGAGTCACAGTAGAGTCACAGTAGAGGATTAGCAAAGATAGGAACCAAAAATAGCACAAAAATGGCACAATAATAACCATTGCCTACTGGAAACCCATGGCACTCATCATCACGCGTGTCTTGACTTCTGCAAGTTTGCCGAGTACGGCTTCGCCAGCCTTTTCGCCCATCTTGATCATCTTAGCTATCTTGTCTTGCTCAAATGATGCTAAATTGAAACCTGCCAGGTTGGGGGTAATGAGCACATCGACCATCTGAAGATTAGCCCTGTATTTCTTGTCGTCGGGATGACGGGTGAACCAGTTGATGAGATTGCCCAGGTTGATTTGGAGGTCTTTGGCAAACTTAGGTTCACCGGCAAGCATATTAAGCACCCCGCCCACGTCGATACTCTCGGCCAGAATGCCAAGCCAGTTGGTGTCATCCTCTTTCTGGGTCTTACTCAACATAGTTCCGGGACGGGCAGTCTGATCCAAGTCCACGGCAATGATGATGTCTGCGCCCAATTTCTTGGCCACATCCACAGGCAAATTGTTAACGGCACCTCCATCAATGAGCTTGCGTCCGTCGCGCATCTTCGTATTGAAGGCAATGGGGATGGACATACTTGCACGCATACATTCGGCCAGCACGCCACGGTCGAGCACAACCTCCGACATCGTCTCAAGGTCGACAGCCACGCAACGATAGGGTATCTTCAGCTTGTCAAAATGCATATAGTCCTTGTATCCAGTCATGCTGTCGAGCAATCGCACAATGCTGTCACCACGCAGCACTCCGTCACGTCCGGCAAAGCCATCGGTCTGATACACAGGGAAGCCGAACACATAATAGCAGCCGTTGGCATAGTGCAAAGCATCATTCTTATGAGCCATGTCGCGATCGGTAAAGAGTGACACCCAGTCCTGACGCATGAAGAGCTGTTCCATCTTTTCGGGTGACACGCCAGCACTATACAGACCGCCCACGATACTTCCGATACTTGTACCCACCACAAAGTCGATAGGCACACCTACCTTCTGAATACATTTCAGCACTCCTACCTCGGCAGCACCCTTAGCACCACCGCCACCCAATACCAAACCGACCTTCAGGCGCTTGGCATGCACGGGAACCACAAGCAGGAAAAGTAAGCTAACACATAAAACACACTTACTCAGAGAGTTCATCCTAATATTTAATTTTGAATAGATTGAAAACATATTTTTATTATTTTTGGGGATTAAAGGAGTAAAAGGAGTTAAGGGAGTTAAATGCAGGGTGTTGTACTACACATCTCCATGTAGCAAGTCATTTTACTTTTGACCGTCGAGAAGAGTAACTCCTCACACATACCAGATCAATAAAACGCCACATCCTTGAATGCCAATGAGGGAATAAGCTCCGTTTCGTATGGGTCGGCATCATTAGCCACCTGAACGAGGTTCTTCCAAAGATCTAACATATTACCCGTAATGTTCATGCCACTAATGGGCTGCACATACACCCCATCACGGCAAAGAAAACCCTCAATGCCATAAGAGAAGTGGCCTGTGACCGGATTACAGTTTCCGCCATTGAAATCGGTAACAAGTATGCACTCGCCCTGATCCTTCAAAACATCTTGCAGGGAACAAGAGGATGGCGTAAGGATAACGTGATGCG
Source organism: Bacteroidaceae bacterium (assembly GCA_024401185.1). GTDB lineage: Bacteria > Bacteroidota > Bacteroidia > Bacteroidales > Bacteroidaceae > Physcousia. The sequence goes on from JAKSLO010000038.1 coordinate 1,724, forward strand.
TGCCTTGTGTGGTAGGCTCCATATTCAGCTTGATTCCCATCGGGGTATCAATGAAATAGGTACACAGCTTGCCTTTATCAAAGAGCTTCATGGGACGGGTGGCAGAGCCATCGTAGTCGAAATAGGTAGCGCCACGGGTACCAGGCAAGTGAGGATTATCTTCCACATCAAGCAATGGGCTGCCTACCTGTTCGCCAAGCTTCCCCTCAAGGAAGGAGGTGTGCTGCTGGAGTGACTGTCCGGCCATGGCAGAGAATATGGGAGAGAGCAAGGAACCTGCAACAGGACTCTCGACCACCATGCTATACTGACCTGCAGGCACAGGACGCTGCCCTATCTTGCGCAGGGCACGTTGCAAGGCAATATCACCCACGCCTTGCCAGGGCAAGTCTTTGTAGAACAGACGAGTCTGCCCCCATCCATCCATAGGACGGGCATCTCCCTCACCCTGCACACTCACAATGGTGCTTATCGTTACACGCGAACTGCTTTCGCTGGCGGAGAATCCGTTGCTCGTCATGTAACTGGCATGATGCACACGGTCAACGTATCTTGTATCGACGCTGATGGCACGAGAGTCCTTACCATAGACCTCGGCATTAGCGGAAAACGCAATATGGTTCTTATCGTCAGACGAGACATCGCGAAGCATAGCATCACAATTCTGCAAGGACGGAGCACCCCCCTTATAATATCGCTCAGGCGAGACAAGGCGACGTGCAGCATCGGGAGCCAGCAACCGAGTGGTCTCTATGCTCTGGCGCACAAATCGCAGCAGAGACTCATCGTCCAACACATTGGTATAGAAGAAACCCTCTCTGCCATCAATATAGAGCGTGATGGCAAGGGAAAGCGATTCGCTACGCTGCGACTTCTCTAACCTTTGGTTGATTACGCTGATGCTTTCTTCCTCGTTGCGAAGAAGAGTGAGACGAGCCTCAGCCGCACCATCTATCATGGACAAAGTCCGTTCTAACACATTGTTCATATTCTATACTCCTCCTACCGTAAGACGATCTACCAGCACCGTGGGAAGACCCTGTCCCACAGGAACCTGCTGCCCTGACTTGCCACAGTAGGCAGCTGCCGTGTCGTGAACCAAATTATTGCCTACCAAAGAGATATCAGCCAATGCACGAGGCCCATTGCCGATGATATTCACATCACGAATGGGTGCCGTAAGACGTCCGTCCTCGATAAGGAAACCCGTCTTCAGGAAGAAGGTGAAATCGCCCGCACCAATCTGCACCTGTCCATTAGTGAAGGACTGTGCATAGATGCCATGCTTTACGCTCCGCACAATGTCATCCTCGGAGGCATCGCCAGGAAGCATATAGGTATTTGTCATACGGGGAACAGGTGCATGTCGGAAACTCTGACGGCGACCGTTTCCCGTGGGATTCACGCCAAAATGTGCTGCTGATATGCGATCGTGAAGATAACTTGCCAGCACACCATCCTCCACAAGGTGGGTACATTGTGCTGGATTGCCTTCATCATCATAAGCAAACGACCCTACCCCGTCCGTGAGTGTTGCATCATCCACTATAGTGATACCCTTACGGCATATCTGCTGTCCCATTTTATCTGAGAATATGCTGGTGCCCAGACGATTGAAGTCTGCCTCGAAGGCATGACCGATAGCCTCATGCAACAATATGCCACTTGCCCCAGCAGCCATCACCACAGGCATATCGCCCCCTTGTGGTGTGATGGCTTCAAAAAGATGCGAAGCCTGGGCCACAGCACGCCTTACCAGTTGTTCCAGCATGCTGTCGTCAACGCATAGCGTAAGACTATGTGAGGCAGAGGCACAAAAGCGTGGAGAACGAAGTACCTGACTGGCAAAGCCCATCTCATGACGTCCCTGCTGTTCCAACACGACATGAGCCATGAGCACATAACGCTCACGATGATCGTGCACAGGAGCATCCGACACATTGTTGCTAACTGAGATGTCGGTAAGGGTGGAAGCCACTACAGCCTTGACTTTGACCACACGAGGATCGATGCTGTAAGCCAAACTCTCAATCTTCAGCAAGACATCGGGAGTAAGCATCACATTGTCGCGTAACGGATGGCCTGCAAGAAACCAATCTGGCATCCTTTCGGGCATGGTATAAGTGTAACGTGTACTTTCATCTATCAGTTCACGTTTGCCAACACCCTGAACCAGGGTGTGAGTGGCCTGACTCACCACACCATCCATCAGTTCGAGGCTTTGCACCTCACTTCTTTCGGCATACAACTCTGAATACATCATCTATTGCGGTGTTAAAAAGCTACTCTTTACACTACCTTCTTGTTTCCAACCTTCATCAGCAAGAGGCCAACGGCAATCCAGAACAGTTCACGAAGACGGGTGACAAGACCGGTAAGCACGCCATTGGCCTGGCGCATGTGCAAAGCACCCGTGATCATGGCAAAACCGCCCTCGCGTGTACCCATCTCCATAGGAATGAAGAACATAAGGTTGGCAAACAGACTCATAAACGCTTGCATGAGAATACAATCAAAGAAGGATATCTCGTTGTTCTCGGGCAGCATATAAAGAATGAACATTACCTCAAGGCAACCTACCACACGCGCTGCAAACTCCAGAAAAAGGGAGAGATAGAAAGTACTCTTGTGCTGGGCATGCAGTTCGGCAATCTGACTATCCACACGCTCGATCGTCTCGCTGTTCTTTTCTGCGAAACGACGCACACGCTTGCCAACAAGAGGCCATTTGCCAAAGAAACGAAGCGCACGGGCTGCCAGGCCATTGCGATAGCCCAACATGAAGAAATAGATGCCTAAGGCACAGAATGCCGTCATGGCTATGAGGATGAGCGCAATGTACCACGTAATGATGGAGGTGTACATCAGCACAAAGAGCAACAGACTAAACGCCCAGAACCAAAAATGCGAGAAGATGTGCATCATGGCATACAGGATGACGCTCGACGATGCCTTGGCAGCTCCCACATAGGGAGTGAGTTCCATAATACGATATGGCTCTCCACCCAACACACCTACCGGGGTGACGTAGTTGAGGGCATAGCCTGACACCGTATATTTAAACACACGCCAGAAGCCTACATGACGGCCTTCGTCGTTGTCGTTGATAATGACGTACCACGACCACGCATTAAGCATGTAGATGGGAATCCACAACAAGATGACAGCCCAAAACCAATAGCCCGCCGACTTGATCTTCTCCCATAATTCGGCATACGACATGTCAAAGGTAAGCAGCATGATAACAATTGCCACCAAACCAATCAACAGGAATATATTACGTACCTTGGAACTCATGGATACATTTGCTGATGCTTGTAATGGCAAAAAAACAACTTCCTAAAGCTTATTTCACCATTACTTGCGAAAGTAAAATAATGAAGGAAACTATGCTTCCGCAGGTGCAGGTGCAGGAGCAGCAGGTTCTTCTGGGTTATTATTTCGCTGCTTCTTCACAGCAGCAGGGTTGAAGTCGTTGGCCGAATTGCGATGACGTTCCTTGCGCTCATCCTCCCGCTTCTCATGATAGAGCTTGGGAAGAGGATCGTGAGTAGCCTCATCGTATTGCTGACGGTTACGGAACACATCGATAGCCTGATAAAGGGCATGACGGAAGGAATTCTCATCGGCTACGCCCTTACCGGCAATATCGTAAGCTGTGCCATGGTCGGGACTGGTACGCACAATAGGAAGACCCGCGGTATAGTTCACGCCATCGTCCATTGCCAACACCTTGAAAGGTGCTAAGCCCTGGTCATGATACATGGCGAGAATGGCATCGTAATGCTCATAGGCTGCACTTCCAAAGAAGCCATCAGCAGGATAAGGACCATAGGCATCTATGCGCATCTCATTAGCCTTTTCAATGGCAGGCATAATGATGGTCTTCTCTTCTTCGCCAAGCAAACCATTGTCACCGGCATGAGGGTTAAGAGCCAGCACGGCAATGCGAGGACGGGTGAGCAAGAAGTCACGGCGAAGCGTCTTATTGAGGATGACCAGTTTTTCGAGTATGCCTTCGGTGGTAAGATGCTGGGCAATCTGTGACACAGGCAGATGAGTGGTGGCAAGAGCCACACGCACACGTTCGTTCATCAAGATCATCAAAGCCTTCTCGCCTTCGCCCAAACGCTCTTCGATGTATTCGGTATGTCCAGGAAAATGAAATTCGTCACCCTGAATGCTGTGCTTATTGATGGGGGCCGTCACCAGTACGTCGAAAAGACCCTCACGAAAATCCTGCACAGCAGCCTCAAGACTTTGCAGGGCAGCCTTGCCAGCATCTGGCGAACTCTGTCCGAACTCTATCTTCAACTCTGCATCGCTAACGGCCAACAGATTCAGGCGGCCTTCGCGTGCCTCATCAGCTTTTTGTATAACAGTATAATTCACCTCGATGCCCAAAGCCTTGCGATGGTATGCCATCGTCTTAGGATTGCCGTAAATTATGGGGGTGCACAATTCGAGCATGAGGGGCTCGCTGAATGTCTTCAGTATAACCTCATAGCCCACTCCATTTGTGTCACCTGGAGTTATCGCCACTACAGGCACCTCAATGCGCTCATCGGCTCTGCTCTGTGATTCAGAACCTTCATGTTGATCAAATACAGATAATGAATTATTTTTCATTTTTATAATTTTATTTTTTATTAGTTTCCTTTACTGCTTCTTTCTTTTCCTCCTCTGCTTCGGTATCTGCCTGAGCCTTCTCCTTAGTCTCAAAGGGAAGCATCAGGGTATATAACGCAGCTTCTATACGGCGAATCAAGCCTCGTTTCATCTTCTCGGGTGCATACACAAAGCCTTCTGCCACGATGACAAGGTTGCGTGTGGTGTCAACACGTGCCTGCGACACGAAGGGTCCACCCATACCATCGTTCTCCATATACCAGAGTCCACGTGCCTCATAGGCAAACTGGTTATGAACCGTGATAGGACGGCAATCAGTATAAAGAGTGTCAGTCTTCATGAACATGCCTGGAGTAGAACCGGGGATGTTACGCATCATCACCGAGTCACGCTTCTGCAACATGTAGTATTTGGTAAAGGTCTCAGGACCATAATAGGGATAGCTATAGACGCAGAGGTTGAGCATACCGGATGACGTGTTATTGGAAGCCCAGAAGAACTTGTCACCCTTCTTGTAGCTTTGTATCTCTTCAGGACACCATATCTCACAGTCAAAAAGTTCCTTGGCAAGCTGAGACACAACCATGGAATGCTTTTCCTCAAGAATCTTGATAAGACGGTTCATCTCGGTCTTAGTAAGGAAATCCACGATAAACTGGCGATTCTCTGTACAGTACTTCTCGAATTCTTCCTCGCTGGGACTCTGCAGGGTAACCCAGATCTGTTCCATGGCGTACTTATCGCGCATGAACTTCAGCTTGGTTTGTGTGTACATCTTGGGATCTACGTCCACAAAAATCACATTGCGGAATAACTTCAGCGTTTTATCCAATTCATCGGGTGAACATTGTGAAATACGGAACGAACGCTCTGACTGAGGTAAGCCGGGTACGTCTGTGTCGAGGACATTGAACAAGGAACGACCGGCAGGGCGTTCCCACATCTTGGAGTCGCACACCACCAACACCTCGTAAGGACGGCCACTGGCAACAGGGAAATACATTTCCTTTCGGCAACTACAAACAAGGCAAAGTGTTACGAGGACGAAAACCATAGCCTTGACCGGTGAGATAAACTTAGTAAATATTCTCTGACAAGAAAAATTACGCTTCATATTTATATTATTTCAAGTTAAATTCATTCAACACCTCAAAAACTTCTACTCCTTCGTGGACAGCAAGCCACAGGCAGCCTCTATATCCTGTCCTCTACTGGCACGTATGGTACAGGTGATGCCATGGCGGTTCAGTTCATCACGAATCCACTCCATCGTTGCCTCTGGAGCCGGATGGAAGGGAGATTCGGGAATCTCATGACAACGTATCAGGTTGACCCTGCACTCCAAACGCCCGAATATACGACATAACTCTCTCACATGGGCCGGGGTATCGTTGAAACCGTGCATCACAGTATATTCAAACGACAAACGTCGCTGATGCGACCAGTCATATCGTTTGAGCAAGGCAATGAACTCTGTCAACGACCATGCCTTCTCAGCAGGAATCATCTCAGCACGTTCCTCAGGGAAAGGATTATGAAGACTTACTGCCAAATGACAAGGACTCTCCTCCAGGAAGCGTGTCATACCCTTTTCGAGGCCCACCGTGCTTACAGTAATACGCTTAGGGCTCCAAGCCCAACCATAGTCAGCCATCAAGAGTTGAGTGGTGCGCAACACATTGTCCAGATTGTCAAAAGGCTCACCCTGCCCCATAAACACGACATTGGTGACACGTTCGCGCTCTGGAAGCGAGTAGATCTGGTTGAGTATGTCAGCGGCCGTAAGATGGCCATGAAACCCTTGACGACCTGTCATGCAGAACTTACATCCCATCTTGCATCCCACCTGACAGGACACACATACAGTACCTCGATCCTCATCGGGGATAAAGACCGTTTCAACTTGTCCACCACACGACACGGGGAAAAGATACTTGGTGGTGCCATCCACACTACGATGGGCTACCAACGGTTCCTGTCGGCCTATCACATACGATTCTGCCAACTTCTGACGTCCGTTTTTCGAGATGTTTGACATCTCATCGAACGACGTAGCACAGCGCTGATACAGCCATTGCGTTAACTGGTTGGCAGTAAAAGCAGGCAAACCAGCTTGTGCTACTACGGCACGCAGCTCTTCCTTCGTCTTACCTAACAATGATTCCATAATGGTTGCAAAATTAGAAAAATCCCTTGAACGCACCAAATATACGTCCTACCATGCGATGCCACAAGTTGAAGCGTTTCTTCCATCCATCCTTGGTCAGCAAGGTGCTCTTTTGCTTGTCAAACTCAAAGATTTGCTTCAGCTGCTGAGTGGTAGAGGGTGTAAAGATGAAAGAATTAACCTCATAGTCGAAGAGCATGCTGCGGGCATCCATGTTGGCCGAACCGATAGTGCAGAACTCATCATCGACCGCCATGAACTTGCTATGATGGAAACCTTCCTCATAATAGTACACCTCACAACCACGCGCCATGAGGCGTCGCATCTGAATGGCAACAATGTCGGGGGTGATAGGCACATCGCTCTTGGCAGACACCATGAACTCAAGACGGACACCACGCTTCAGGGCACGATACAATGCACGGCGTACACTATACACACCCGTAGGATAGGGATTAACTATCTGTATGTGTTTCTTTGCCGCATCGATAGCTGCCACATAAGCCTTTCGCATCAACTTGCTGCACTTGCCTGGGCGGCGATACACTACTGCCAGTTTCTTGCCATGAACGTCCTCCGTACTGTCAGGACGAAGATTGTAGTAATAATCCTCCATCGGCTTATCTATTCCGGCATACTGCATGGAGTCAAGTTTCTCGCCTGTCTGCCCTTCCCACATCTTACTGAAAATCTGTTGGTATTGTGCCACTACAGGTCCCTCAAGTCGCATGTGCATGTCATGCCATGAACCGATTTCGGGTTTACCGTGAATATAGTAATCCGCCACGTTCATACCTCCGCTGTATGCGATGTTGCCATCTATAACGGCAATCTTCATGTGGTCGCGGTGATAGAAATGATTGACCCATGGGAACTTCATCGGATCAAAAATCTGTATATTGATTCCCATGGAGCGGATGCTGTCCAGGTGATGCTTCGTAAGGGGGTGGTCGTTACTTCGATTGCCAAAATCGTCACACATCACCCTCACTTCCACACCCTCCTGGGCTTTCTGTCCCAACAGGCCAAACAAAGCCCAACCAATCGTATCATTACGATAGTTGAAATATTCCAGATGTATATAATGTCTTGCCTGACGAATTGCCTCAAACATATCATGAAACTTCTCCTTACCTGAAGGCAACAGCACCACACTATTGTTGTCATAGAAGGGGACGCCAATCTCCTTCAATGCATCAATAGTTTGTTGAGTAGGACTGTCTTGAGCCATAATCTGAGAAGTATAATTCGTTAATGTCATCAGCAAGATAATTTTTAAGATATTATGTTTCATTTGTTTGTTTATTTACCACGCCTTGTTTCTGCATATTCTGAAGGCAACACACCAAACTCAGCCTGGAAGAACCGGCTGAAAGTAGCCAAATTACCAAATCCTATTTCCTGTGCCACCTCGGCAGGAGTCAGATACCCCGACTCAAGCAATTTAGCAGCCTCTTGCAGACGTATTTTGCGTATGTAGTCGGAGGGTGAAAGATGCGTGACATGCTCAATCTTGCGGAAGAGTACCGTGCGACTTACATTCAGCACCTTGCTCATATCCTCTATACTTAAATCCTTTCTGCCGATATTTTGCAGGATATACTGATCCAGTAACTGTTGCAGCTGTACCTTAGCAGCGCTTGTCATGGCATCAGCTCCACGTGTCGTATCATCCATCACAGGTGCCTCGCTGTTGGGTTCGCCAAGCAACGAATTGATGCGGGCAGTTACGCTTTGCAGGTTGTAGGGTGAGGGCACATAGTCGTCAGCAAACAACGATATGTTCTTAATGGCCAACTCACCCTGTGTAAGCACTCCATCGGTAGTGAGGATGAAAGGAAGTCGTTCCAGCGCACGCTCGTTCTTTGCACGCTCGCACAATGCGCTACCTGTCATGTCAGCCATTCCCTCAGCACACATTACCAAACTGGGACGCTGGGTAATCATAGCATTCCAGCATTCTTCGGCAGAGGTGAAGATGCGTATATTGAAAGTATTTTTAAGGCAATCTGCCACAAATTCAAGCATGTCGCTGTCGGAGTCCGCAATGAATATGGTATGTTTCGACGTGCTGTCATTCAAAGAAGCTCCACTTGCATCTACCACCCCTTCATCGCTGACAAGGATGTTGCCCTCACTCGCAGACGTTCCTTCTTGCGTATCGTCGCCCACCATTGTCTGCTGGACAGACGATGCCATCAAAGGAGACAATTCCTGTTCCTGAATGCCGGCATTGGGTACGAGCGACTTATTCTCTTTCAGTCTGTTAAGACTTGACAACATCTGGCGTGCAGAGTAGTGCAATCCATTCAGCACCTCTTTCTGGTTCGCATCTTCTATGTCACGTTGCAGAATGCCCAGTTGCGGTATCATCGACACCACATTTGTGCGAATCTCCTGCGTCACCTCTTCTATCTCTTCCTGACGTCTCTTCAATTCGTCAAGTTCCTTATGACGCTGCTTGTAATAGCCCATAATCATTGGCCAAAGGCGATACACCACAAAAGCCAGACCTACCAGTATCAAGCCAGCCAAGGCAAATACCCACCATTGCAGGTACCAGGGGCGCTGTACCACAATGGTAAGAACGTGTTCCTCCGACACCGTCTTGTCATCATCCAGCATGGCTTTGATATGCAACGTGTAGGTTCCGCTGCTCATATAGGCAAGTTTCAAGGTATGGCCATCTCCCGTAACAGGAAGCCAGGCGTCATTGATTCCTTCAAGCTGATAGATGAAACGTGCTGGTGCAGCATGATTATAGTCATCGATACCCAGACGCAAGCAGATATCCTTGTCACGATACCGAAGCGTGAGCGTTTTCAACGTATTAAGACTCTCATTGAGAATAACTTTCCCGGCATAGCTCTCTCCCACGGAAATAGGCTGGCCGTCGATAGAGAGCTCTGACAAAAAGACGTGCAGGGGACGAACACGTTCCTTGTGCTTAATGTCGTGCATCCAGTTGATGCCATGCTGTCCACCCATGAATATCTTACCACTCTTGGTGGCCATGATGGCACCCTGGTTGAACTCTATGCCCTGCAATCCATCCGACATGTCATAGCCATAGAAGTTGAAAGCATAATGGAAATCCGAACTTGAGGCCTTCTGAATGGTAATGCGATTGACACCACGTGCCGTAGTCACCCAGATGTCATGATTACTATCTTCTGCAATGCCGCATACCACATTGTTTTGCAATCCGTTGGATGTATTGAATGTAGCCAGTTGGTCGGTTGCCACATCCAGCACATTCAATCCTTCACGCGTACCCACCCATACGATGCCACGGCTATCCAGGAACACGCTTGTCACCACATTACTTGTAAAATGCTTGTCGCCCGATTGTGTACCGAGATATTTGGTGATGCTGTTGCGACTCAGATTGAGTAGCATAATACCATTTCCCGTACCTGCCACGAGATGAGTGGCATTGGCATAGAGCGACGTCACATTGTCGCTCTGCAACTTGCCATTCTGTACGCAGAAATTACTGAACTTGCCGTTCTTGGTATTCAGGCATTGCAAACCACCCTTGCGAGTGGCAATCCATATTTTGCCAAAGCAGTCTTCTACAAGTGCCTGGATATTATTATCCTTTAATCCCGTCTGGTCGCTAGGAGTAGAACGGTATATCTTCACACTACCCTGGCTGATGCAATTCAGACCATGGCGGTTTGATCCTGCCCATATCCTGCCATCCTTGGCTACAAGCACACACGACAGCATATTGTCATTCAAGCCTTGTGCCTGGGTGAACGACCTTGAAATTCCTGTCTTTGGATTCAGATTCACCAAACCATGGTCGTGGGTGGCAAACCATAGCCCATGGTCGGCATCTTCGCACATGCCATACACATTACCAATGTCGTTGACATCAAAGAGATACAGATTGGGAGCATAGTAGTTCACACCTGCATGCGAGGTTCCTACCCATAACAAGTCAGTATCATCTACATAGACCGTATTCAGATTGTTGGAAGACAACCCTCGTTCAACATCAGCCATCAAGTGCGCCTTGATATTACGCTCGGATGCATTCAACAGGAACAAGCCATGTCGGTCTGTACTCAGCCACATATTGCCAGCCTTGTCACATGCCACACCCGTCACCAGATCGTCGTTCACAGACACATTGCATCCCCATGCCTTGGCCAATTCTGAGATAGAGCGGTGCCATTGGCCTGTAGCCTTTTCATAGAAATAGGCATGTGCATCACCATATATCCACACATTACCCTCGTCATCACACGAAATCTGGTATTCGTCTTCCTGCGTGGAATTCTTTGCCACCACATCGTTATACCATAATATACGCTGCTGCTCGCCACTGATGCAGCACACGGTTCCATCGGTATAGACCACCAAAACACCCTCCAGGCATTCACAGATTCCGCTTATGGTACCTTTTTTCAACGATGACTTGCTGTCGTCGAAATTAAACTTGTAAATCAGTTCCTGTTTGGATTTATAATAGTAGATGGCATTATCCTTATCGTAAACCCAGGTATTCTTCCAGTGATCGAAGAACACCAGTTCAGGGTCTATGTTAGCGTCCAACATCGAAAGGAGTTGCGACACACTACGGTCAAAAGTCTCTGTCACGGGGTCGAAGGTAACATAGCCTCCGTTGGTCTTAATCCAGAGCTTATTGTCATACGACTCCTGAATCGACATAATATAGCTGTCGGGCAGCGCGCTGGCAAGCGAATAGTTGCTTTGATACCTACGAATACCTGCACCGTCAAAACGATCAAGACCTGCCGAGGTGCCAAACCACACAAACCCGTGACTATCCTTGAACACAGCGTTAATCTGGCTTGACGACAATCCATCAGACAGTCCCACCTGCTTAAACCAGTAGTTCTGTGCTGATACAGCATTAGCTGCCCACAGCATTATGAACAGCAGCAAGCTTCGGAATAGATATCGTTGGTTGGTTCTAAGCATATTTCTAATTGCAAGTCTCTGTTACTCGAATTATTACCATTTCAGTCCACTCAAACCCAGGCATTACACATAACATGCAAAATTATCCACAATGCCCACAAGACATTCCTTCTCATCCTTCACCAGGACTGCATGAATCTTGCGATTATTGAGTATGCGTAGAATCTCTTCTATCTTGGTGTTAGGAGCCACGCAAACAGGTGTCTTGGTCATCACGTCGCTTACTGGCACAAAAAAGAAGCGTTCACGCAGGTTTTCCGTAGCACGACGTACATCGCCATCAGTAACGATGCCCATTACACGCATGCCTTCCATCACCACGGCAAGTCCCAGCTTACCTTTGCTGATATGGATAATGGCCTCACCCAATGGCATATCAGGAGGAATGGTAGGCAATTCGTTGGTACGCATCACCTCGCGTGCTGTCTTCAGCAATCGGCGCCCCAGCGAGCCACCGGGATGAAAACGCGCGAAGTCGCCTTCCTTGAATTCGCGGCACACCACCAATGCCGAAGCAATGGCATCTGCCATGGCCAGCGTAGCTGTAGTGCTGCAAGTGGGTGCCAGGTTCAGGGGATATGCCTCATGAGCCACATGGACATTCAGATGATAGGTACTGTTCTTGGCCAGAAGCGATTCCGGATTACCACTGATGCCGACCAGAGGTATTCTACGTTCCTGCAGACAAGGTACGAAGCGAAGCAATTCGTCCGTCTGTCCGGAGTTAGACAACGCCACCACCACGTCCTCGTCTGTCATCACACCCAAACCACCGTGGTACACGTCGAGGGCATTGATATAGAAAGCCGGGGTACCCGTACTGCTCAGCGTGGCAGCCATCTTGGAGGCAATATGACTGTTCTTGCCTACACCCGTTATAACGACCTTACCCTTGCAATGAAGCAACAGGTTGACTACCTTGTCGAAGTTCTCGTCAAGTTGAGGAATCAACTGCAGAATTGCATCTGACTCATCACGCAGACATTGCTCAGCAATTTTTCTCAGTTCACTCATCACTCCTCAATTAAGCTTTGCAATACCTTCTCGAAATCTTTCAGATAGAGCATATTGGGTCCATCGCTAAGTGCCTTTTCCGGGTCGGGATGAATCTCAAAAAAGTATCCATTGGCACCAAATGCTTTTGCTGCCAATGCCATAGCCGGCACAAACTCCCTGTTGCCACCCGTCTTACCATTGGCTGCGCCGGGACGTTGCACGCTGTGCGTACAATCCATGATGACGCGTTCTGTAAATCGCTTCATATCCGCAATGTTACGGAAGTCAACAGCCAGGTTATTGTATCCATACATATTGCCACGCTCCGTAAGCCAAACCTCTTTGGCACCACTTTGTTGGCATTTCTCCACAGGATATTGCATGTCAAGTCCCGAAAGGAACTGAGCCTTCTTGATGTTTACAGGCTTACCTGTCTTGGCGGCGGCCACAAGCAAATCTGTCTGTCGGCAAAGGAAAGCGGGAATCTGCAAGGCATCCACCACCTCGGCAGCCACGCTTGCCTGATAGCTTTCGTGGATGTCAGTCAACAAGGGCAGACCAAAGCGCGACTTCACATCGGCCATCATCTGCAGTCCCTTCTCCATACCAGGACCTCGGTATGAGCTCAAACTGGTACGATTAGCCTTGTCAAATGAAGCCTTGAAATATATCTCGACACCGTACTTATTGCGCAAACGAAGCAATTCTGAGGCTACTTCGTCCAGAACATCCTGTGTTTCGATTACACATGGACCAGCAATGAATATTGGTTTCATACTTTTATCACAAATTTAGTTTCGTGCAAAGTTAATAATTTTTCTGTAAAAATGACATTTTAAACACAAATAACTGCACGTTAACGTAAAAAATGTGCAAAAAGGGCGTATAACTCGCATTTTCTTCGTATCTTTGCAGCATAATAAACTATGTTTAAACTACTTTGAATAATAAAAAAATACAATAATTTTGAAATTTATGAGTAAAGTAATTATCGAGTCTTACGAAGACTTCCTGCCTTTTGTAGGCAAAGAGATTGGCACAAGCGACTATGTTCTTGTTGACCAGGATCGCATCAATATGTTTGCCGATGCCACCCTCGACCATCAGTGGATCCATGTTGACACCGAGCGTGCCAAGGTGGAGAGTCCTTTCGGTCAGACCATCGCACACGGTTACCTCACCCTCTCATTGCTCCCTGTTCTTTGGGATCAGATTATTGAGGTTCGTAACTTGGAGCGTATGATGAACTACGGAATGGACAAGATGAAGTTTGCACAGCCTGTTCTCTCTGGCCAGAGCGTACGCATGACCACCAAGCTCGAGGAAATCCAGAACCTTCGTGGTGCTATCAAGACTACCATCAAGTTCAGCATCGAGATCAAGGAGACTGGCAAGAAGACTCTTGAGGGTCTGGCTACCTTCATCTATTACTTCAAGAAGTAAAAAGACCGGTTCTTACAGACGAAAAGAACCTACAGAAATTACGAAAAGAAAAAAAAAGAGCGAAGCAAATTCATTTTTGCCTCGCTCTTTTTATATGTTTTTGTTCATGTTTCGCAAGCTAACACTTGCTCACTTTCAATGAGTTAACTTCCTTTAGCTTCCGAATAGCTAACTTCCTATAATATCAATACTTAATGTCCAACTCGTGCACGATAGCCGAGATCTTCTCCATAGTCACCAAAGTGGTAGGCACGAGAGGAAGACGCAACTGGTTCTCGATGACACCCATGGCATGCAGCATAGCCTTCACACCGGCAGGGTTACCGTCAACGAACAGCAGTTTGAACAACTCTGTAAACTTATGATGAATATGCAATGCAGGTTCGTACTCGCCCTTCAAAGCCAGACGCACCATTCTGCTGAACTCTGCAGGCAGGGCGTTACCAATCACGCTGATCACACCTACAGCACCCAAAGTGATAAGGGGGAAGGTGATACCGTCATCACCGCTAATCACATCAAAGTCTGCAGGCTTGTTCTTGATGATATCGTCCATCTGAGTGATATTGCCACTTGCCTCCTTGATAGCCACCACATTCTCACAGTCGCGAGCCAGGCGCAAGGTCGTCTCTGCCGTCATGTTCACGCCAGTACGTCCAGGCACATTATAGAGTACCACAGGCACAGGACTTGCCTCTGCGATAGCCTTGAAATGCTGATAAAGACCTTCCTGTGAGGGCTTGTTATACATAGGACATACACTCAGCACGCCATCAATGCCCGTCCAGTCGGTATTCTTCAATTCGTGAATGACACCTGCCGTATTATTGCCTCCGCAGCCCATCAGCAGGGGTACTCGTCCAGCCACTCTGTCCACAACACACTTGCGAACCTGAGCCTTTTCCTCAAATGACAAGGTAGGAGTTTCTGCCGTTGTACCCAACAAGCAGATGAAATCAACACCATGCGACAACTGGAAGTCGAGCAGGCGAGTAAGAGAATCAAAATCTATACTGCCATCGCTTTTGAAAGGAGTGATGAGTGCTACACCCAATCCACGAAATTTATTTTGAGCCATAAAACAATTATAATTCTAAGTATCCAGATGCATCATACAAATCCCACTAACACCTATTTGAAATTAGAATGCACAATGCAATATTTCTTTTTCAAGATGCAAAGATACAAATTAACGTGCTAAATGCCAAATAATCTATCAAAAATCTAACAAATGTGGCAGAACTCGCCACCTTTTCTACTGAATTTCACGAAAGGACTATGCCATTTGAAATAGAAAAGTGCGATTAGTTGACGCCCACGAAACTCAGGAATTCGTCTTCCGACATAATCCTAATTCCCAGCTTCTGGGCTTTTTCCAGTTTGGCGGGTCCCATATTACTTCCTGCCAGTACGAACGATGTCTTGGCGGATATGCTGCCTACGTTCTTACCACCATGCTGTTCTATCATAGCCTTGTATTCATCACGGCTGTGATGCACAAACACACCGCTGATGACCACGCTCTGTCCTGCCAGCCTGTCACTCTGCTGCGACATTTCCTCGTCGCTAAGCTCCATCTGCACGCCACAGGCTTCCAGTCGCGACACCACACGCTGGTTATGCTCGTCGGCAAACCATTGCTTCACGCTCTGCGCAATCACAAGTCCGATGCCATTCACCTCAAGCATCTGTTCCAATGTGGCATCCTGCAGGGCATGTATGCTTCTGAAATTGCGAGCCAGTGCCTTGGCGGCTATCTCGCCCACAAAACGGATACCCAGGGCAAACAGAACACGTTCAAACGGTACATTCTTGCTCTCGGCAATTCCTGCCAGTACGTTACGCTGCTGCAGATGCTCCTGCTTTCCCGTATCGGGAAGAGGATTGCCAAACAAGTCCAGAGGTGGAGGGCAGAGTTTGTCGAGCGTAAGGTCATAGAGATCTGCCACATCGCGTATCAGTCCCTCGCTGAAGTACTTATCCACAGTCTCTGGTCCCAGCGAGGTGATATTCATCGCCTTGCGAGAGATAAAGTGCTCTATTCTGCCCAACAGCTGAGGACGACATTCGTCATTGGGACAATAGGTGGCGGCTTCCTCCTCGTTGCGCTTCAGTTCGGCACCACACTCAGGACAACGGTCAATGAACCTCACCTTCTCGCCCCTCGTCTCGCTAAGGCGTTCCTCGTCCACACCCACAATCTTCGGGATTATCTCTCCACCTTTCTCCACAAGCACATAGTCACCTATGTGCAAGTCGAGTGCCTCCAGCACATCGGCATTATGCAATGTGGCACGCTTCACTACCGTACCTGCCAGCAGTACAGGGTCCATGTTGGCCACGGGTGTCACCACACCGGTTCTGCCCACCTGGAAGGTTACCTCCCTCAGTATGGTACTTACCTGCTCTGCCTGGAACTTATACGCTATGGCCCATCGTGGACTCTTGGCAGTAAGTCCCAATGAGCGTTGTTGTGCCAGGGAGTTCACCTTCAGCACTATGCCATCGGTGGCATAAGGCAACTGATGGCGCTTTTCGTTCCACAGGTTTATATAGTCAAATATCTCTTGCTCATTATGAGCCAGACACATGTTGTCGCTTACCTTGAAGCCCCATCGCTTGGCAGCCTGCAGATTGTCGTAATGACTCTGGGCAGGTATGCCGTCGCCCAGCAGATAATACAGAAAGGCATCCAGTTTTCGTTCAGCCACCACCCTTGAGTCCTTGCTCTTCAAGGTACCCGAGGCTGCGTTGCGCGGATTGGCAAACAAAGCCTCTCCCCTACTCTCACGCTCCTTGTTCAGCTGTTCAAAACTGCTGAAGGGCATCAGCACCTCGCCTCGTATCTCAAACTCATCGGGGTAGTCCAATCCTGCTGGCAGTACCAAAGGAATGCTTCGTATGGTACGCACGTTTTCGGTCACGTCGTCGCCTTGCACGCCGTCGCCTCGTGTCACGGCACGCACCAGTCGGCCTTTCTCATAGTGCAGCGATATGCTAAGTCCATCGAACTTCATCTCACAGCACACCTGGAAGGGTTCGCCCTGCAGGCCTTCCTTTACCCTTTGGTAGAACTCGCTCACCTCTTGCTGGTTGTAGGTGTTCGACAACGAAAGCATGGGTCTTTTGTGCTGCACCGTCTGAAACTCGTTGTTGAGGTCGCTTCCCACGCGCTGCGACGGACTATTGGCATCGTACATCTCAGGATGACGCTCCTCCAGCTCCTGCAGGCGATGCATCATCTCGTCAAACTGCTGATCGCCTATCGTGGGGGCGTTCAGCACATAGTAATTATGGTTATGCTGATGCAGCTCCTCTCTGAGCTGCAATATCTCATCTTGTTCTTTCATGGCTTCCTTCTTACTCTATCCTGTTCCTTTATGGCTGTCCTTATTCTTACTCTATCCTGCCTTTATGGCTGTCACCTTTTTACTCTACAGCATTATCACCCTGCACCACGTCCGCACTGGCACCCGTGTGTATCTTCTCCATGTTCTTGCGCGCAGCTTCCACATAGCGCTTCACATAGGGATGTTCCTTGAAGCTGGGTTTGGCACGAAACAGAATCTCCTCTATCTGTGGGGTAAGCTGGGGGAAGGGATATCCGCTTGTCATGATCATGAATACGCCTGGGCCCAGCACATTGTCGCTGTTGCGAATCACGAACGAGGTCACCAACTTGTCGTTAGCCGAAGAAATGCGCTGCACCTCCGACATCAGGATGCGTTCACGCTCCATCTCCTCTACCCCGTCCACTATCAGACGGCTCTCAAGGGCAGGAATGTCTTCCAGCTCATTGTCGAGCTTCACCTTGGCACGAATAAAGTTATATAAGGTGTCGTTCATCGGACTGCCCGTCACATTCTGACGGCTCTCATCGATAGTCAGACTGATAATGCCTTCCTCAAGCACCATGGGCATCATGCTCTGGTCGTCCATAAAGATGTTGACCATCTGCACCGAGTCGAGCGCGCCATTGAAGCGAATACGCCCATGTTGCACGGTGCACGAGTCAAGGCTCTTCATCATTTCGTCGGTAAACACCTTCAGGTAGAGCGTCTTGCCCTCCAGCATCGACACATTGGTAGTGCCCTCCACGTTGTACTGCGTGGCGCACGACAACAACAGCAGAGGAAGTAGCAGAATCAATGCCACTCCGCCACCGAGAGGGCGAGGTTTAGGATTATCGAGGTTTCGAGATGTCGAGTTATCGAGGCCTCGGTTCGTCGAGTTATCGAAGTTTCGATTCTTCGGGTTATCGAGATCTCGAGGCTTCGAGGTTTCGAGGTTTCGAGGTGCTGGACTGTCGGGATGGGCTTTGCGTTCTTTCTCCAGTTCCGAAGGAATGCGGAAAGCGGTGTATAGCTGCAGTATGCAGCCAATGGCCAGCAAGAGCAGCCACAGGTTTCGATGAGCCCACGATGGTCCGAAGTTGAACTGCTGTGCCAACATGGCTGCTGCCGAGAGCAGCAAGGCCAGGTCGCCCATCACCTGCTGACGGCGCAGACGTGCTATGATGAAGTTGTTGCCCTCATAGCCTGCCAGCATCTGCATGGATGTGAACAGCACCACACCCGCCACAAAGAACAGCGTGCCTACCAGCGGGTTGAACAAGCGCATGCCCAAACCGAAGAGAAAAGCCAAAGCCCCAAAGCGGAAGATATAGTTCTGTAAGAACGACAGTTGTTTCATTGGGTACACGACTTACACTTCTGGATCTGTGCCATCATCCTGTGCCACGGACGCAGTCTCTACGTCGGCCTGGTCATCGGTCACGATAATGAACAAATCCTCACCTGGACGTGTCATCTGATACTTCTCGCGAGCTATCTGCTCCACCTTTCTCGGATTGGTGCGCAGTTCTTCCAACTCACGCGAGTCAGCCTCGAAACTGGCTTCCAGACCGGCTATCTCGTTCTTCAGCTCGTCGATAGTCTGCCAACGATAATGACGCTCCCAAATGTTATTGGAGTCAATGAAACACACAAAAATAGCACTTACCACAACCAGAAAGGCATTCTTGTGGCAGCGCAAAAAATAGAGTATCGAATGTATTTTGCTCATAATGTTTTTCGATTTGCGCACAAAGATAGCACTTTTTTTGTCTAAAAAAGTAAAATGCCCACGTTTTTTTTGTATTTTTGCATTTAGTAACATTTCAAACGACAACCTATCTAAATTATTAACATGGAAGAATACATCGTTTCCGCACGAAAATACCGCCCTGCCTCATTCGACACCGTGGTGGGACAGCGTGCCCTAACAACCACTCTTCTCAATGCCATCAAGACCAACAAGCTGGCGCATGCCTACCTGTTCTGCGGTCCGCGAGGCGTTGGTAAGACCACCTGTGCAAGAATATTTGCCAAGACCATCAACTGTACCCACCCCAACGACAATGGCGAGGCGTGCAACGAATGCGAGTCATGCCGTGCCTTCGACGAGGGTCGCTCCATGAACATCCACGAGCTGGATGCTGCCTCCAACAACTCTGTAGAGGACATCCGCGAACTGATTCAGCAGGTACAGATCCCTCCCCAGACAGGACGTTACAAGGTGTTCATCATCGACGAGGTACACATGCTGTCCACCTCTGCCTTCAACGCCTTCCTCAAGACGCTCGAAGAGCCACCCTCCTACGTAGTCTTCGTCATGGCCACCACCGAGAAGCACAAGATCCTTCCCACCATCCTCTCCCGATGCCAGGTGTACGACTTTGCCCGTATGACCATACAGAACACGGTGGACCACCTGCGCTACGTGGCACAGAAGGAAGGATATACAGCCGACGATGAGTCGCTCAACCTCATTGCCCAGAAGGCCGACGGCGGTATGCGCGATGCGCTCTCTATCTTCGACCAGATGGTCAGCTTCACGGGTGGCAACATCACCTACCAGCAAACGCTGGCCAACCTCAACATATTGGATGCCGACTATTACTTCCGCCTCGTTGACCACTTCCTGCAGCACGAGGTGGAACCTTGCATGCTGATACTCAACGAGGCCATACAGAAGGGCTTCGACCCTGGCATATTCATTGGCGGACTTGCCGCGCACCTTCGCGACCTCATGGTGAGCCGTGATGCGCAGACGCTGCCATTGCTCGAGGTGAGCGACTCCATGCGCCAGCGCTACCAGGAACAGGCACAGCGTTGTCAGCCTAACTTCCTGTACCGCACCATCAAACTGTGCAACGACTGCGACCAGAACTATCGCACCAGTCGCAACAAGCGCCTGCAGGTGGAGATTGCCCTCATACAATGTGCGCAGGAGGAGGATGCCCATGCGGGGCGTCGTCCCCGCACGCTACTTCCTTTGTTCAGCGTCCTGAAGGCTCAGCCCGCAGGACAGCAGTCGGTAGCCACTGCGAACACAAGCCAGGCTACTCCCACCACTCCTGCCGTCAATCCTGCCACGGCACAGCCACAAGGCATCGCCACGCAAGCCCGAGTGCAGTCAGGCGCAGCGTCACAAGCGCCCAAAGCCACTCCTGGCAATCCCTCTGGCGGTCCCATGCTCAAGACCTTCAAGGCAGGCTCTTTCGGTCCCTCTCTCCGTCTCAAGACTACCAGCAGCGCAGTCACCAGGGAGGCCGTAGAGCAGACCCCACAGGAAAGGCCGAACGATGCGAAACCCTCACGCACCCTTGAGGAGCACGACCTCAATCTGGCATGGCGACAGGTGGCCTACTCTCTTCCCATCGACTACAAGGCATTAGCCACTCGCATGGAGGAGATGACGCCCGAAATTATCGACGACACCCATTTCTCATTCACGGTCAACAACGAGATGGTGAAGACGAGCTTTGGCGAAATACGTGACACCCTGCTCACGCACATCCGCAACACCTTCAACAACAACACCATTGACTTCGACATCAAGGTGGCCAAGATGCAGGAGTCTATCAAGCAGTTCAGCAAGGCCGACATACTGAAACGCATCATCGAGCATAATCCCGACATAGCGCACCTCAAGGAAGCCCTGAAACTGGAGTTTGACTAAACGCAAAACAATTCATCCATGACAATCAAGATTTCTCTCATAGTCCTCATTGCTATGAACGTCATAGCATTCTTCGTTTTCGGTTACGACAAAGGAGTAGCCAAGTACAATGCCTATAAGCACGACAAGTATAATGCCAAGTTAGCCAAGGGCAAGAACGCTTCGTCCGTCAAGACTCCCACAGCCAGGAAGCGTGTGCCCGAAAAGACCCTCCTCACCCTTGCGGGTCTGGGTGGTGCCTTAGGCGCACTCATTGGCATGAGCGTGTGGCATCACAAAACGCAGCACAAGAAATTCATCTATGGCATCCCTGCCATTCTTGTAGTGCATATCATCATTGTGCTCATCTTCCTGTTTAAGTTCCACAGCTAAGTAATGGCATGATATAAACTTTAAGGAAGTTATTTTTTACCATTACTAAACTTTCTTTTATTTGAACGCTAAGACGCTGAGACGCAAAGTTTTTTATTAAAACCTTCCGCCTCAGCGTTTTCGCGTGCTGCCACAACTTCTCGCAGTTCAACTGCACAATTTACTCCTTCGAACTCTTCGACCTTCACATTGCATACCTAACGTCGACTTTTGACCGTCGTCAAAAGTAACTCCTTTGAATTCTT
>JAKSLO010000039.1 GCA_024401185.1 Bacteroidaceae bacterium
TTGAATTGCCGGAATGGGTGCTGCGGTTGTAGTCGAAGTCGATGCTCAGGAAGTGGGGTTTGAGAAACTTGAAGTTGTTGTGCAGAGACAGTTTGCTGGCCTTGTTCATGGTCGAAGACTGCGTCAGCGTGAGGGGTGTGACGCCACTGAGGAACAGCTCGCTGCGCTTGCGCACCTCACTCTCATCCTTGCTCCATTTGTAGTCGATGTTCAGGTTCTCCTCGTACTTCTGGTTGGTGGAGCGGAAGCTGAACTCGCCCGCCACGCTGCGTGTGGTGAGTAGCGACTGAGGTGCCGAGGTCGGTGTCCACTGGTTTTCCTTGCCTATGTGACGGCTCTCGTTCACATTGTTTAGGTTGCCCAGCAAGGTGAAGCGGTAGGGATCGGCAAAGCCAAGGATGAAAGCACGGGCCAAATAGTGACCCCCTCCCATTGCATTTTGCCCGCCGG
The DNA here is from genome assembly GCA_024401185.1 of Bacteroidaceae bacterium. GTDB lineage: Bacteria > Bacteroidota > Bacteroidia > Bacteroidales > Bacteroidaceae > Physcousia. The sequence goes on from JAKSLO010000039.1 coordinate 451, forward strand.
CAAAAGCCCCCGAGGGGAGGAGTCCTTCGCTGGATGGGAAAGTCTCCCCTCGGGGAGATTTAGAGGGGGTCCCCGCCACCTCCACATTCGAGATGATGCCCTTGTTGTACTCCTGCTTCAGGTTCACGTCCATCACGTATTTGCGTGGGTCAACGTCAAAGCCAAGTGCCTTGCTGTGGTCGCTCTGCTTCTCGTACACCTTCAGATCCTTTACAGTATAATAAGGTAGGTTCTCCAGCAGTACCTTTGAGTTGCCTCGGAAGAAGGAACGTGCCCCCAGCAACAGTTCATCCACCTTGCGTCCATTGACGAATATCTCGCCTCCCTCCTTCAAGGTCACGCCGGGCAACTGGCGAACGAGATCGTCGAGCATGGAGCCGTCGGGCAACTGGAAGGCATCGGCGTTATAGACCAGCGTGTCGCCCTTCCAGAACATCTTAATCTTGGTGGCGGTGACGTTTACTTCCTTGAGGTTTCGTACCTTGCGCAGTTCCATGTCGCCCGCATAGAACGGCACGTTTTTCACCATCGGGGACTTGAATGACAGCCAGGCATCGTCGTAGCCCTCCAGCGAGCCACGAAGCAGGTATTTCTTGCCACATTCCACGGTGAAGGAGAATATAGTGAATTCCACTTCGCCCGTGCTGGCCTTTGTAGCTTTCATCACCTCCACATCCTTGATGAAGGTGCTGTCCTCCGTCATCAGGGTGAGTTTGACATCGGGCAGCGGTGTTTTCAGAAAAGCATCGCGGATGCTTCCGCTGGCCGTGTTGGTGTCTTGTGCGCTGACGCAGAGGAAGGCGGTCAGCACGAGAATTGCGGTAAAGAGTATTCGTTTCATCATATTTAGTTACTTATTCGCTGCCTTTTTTGCTTTGGCATCGAAGTTATAGGTGAATGTGAGGGCGAGGTAGCGATGGAAGGTCTCGCGCATGTTTTCCACAATCTGGGTGGGAGTGACGGTGGCAGAGTTGCTGTCCATCTGGTTGAGGATGTCGCGGGCCGAGAGTTTGAGCTGGGCCTTGTTCTTGAGGAACTTCCATGTGATGTCGGCATTGAGCGCAAAGCGGTCACGGTTCATCGCGTCGGAGAGGTAGCCACGGTTGCCGACCAGCTCGCCCGATAGGTTGAAGGTCCAATGCTTCAGCTTGTAGTTGCCACTCAACCCCGTGTTGTAGTTCCACAGCTGTTGGCCGCTGAGCGATGGGGCGTTATAGGTTAGTTTCGAATACGTTATTGAACCATAGGCTCTTACCTCCCAAGTCTTGTTCTCGAAGAAGACGTCCAGACTTTCGCGGAAGTCGTTAGAGGTTTGGCAGTAAACGTCACCACTCAGCTGGGAAAGAAGTGGCGCGTTGCCATCGTACGCCTGTGTCTTCATGCCGTGGGTTCTGGCATGCGTGTAGCTCAGATGGTTGCTCATTCCGAACATTTCGCCCAGCGAACGCTCATATTCTATGTTGGCATTCCATCGGTCGTTGTCGGCCACATTCGTGGTGGTGGAGGCGTAGGCACCCGTCTTGGCATTGTAGGCACTCACTCGGGTGGTGGGGTCGAAGGTGCGGCGATAGTTCACGTTCATGCTCAGCATCTGCTGCCCCTTCATGAACATCATGTTGTAGGCAAGGCTGCTGTTCAAGGTGCTTGATGGGCGTAGGTTGGGGTTGCCCATGGTGATGTAGAGCGGATTGGTATCGTCCACGTAGGCGGATGATTCCAGCATGTCGGCCACGGTATAGTCCCAATTTGCGTTAACCTTCAGCTCGCTGGTCTTGGTGGTCTTCCACTTGAAGTCGAAGCCGGGACGGGGGAACCACGTGTTGCGATGCATCACGGTGTCCAGTTTGCCACGCTGATAGGCAAAGTCCTCGAACACGTTCTGTAACTTGACGGCAGCATGCATCCACACCTTGCCCAAATCGGCCTCCACCTCGGCGCGAGGCTCGTTGACCAAATAGCTCTTCGTACGGTCGAAGCTGTTGGCAAAGTCGAAGATGCCGTTGCGCTGGTTGTCATTCTCCTCAGCCTTGTGCCAATAATCCACCCAATAGCCTACGCCAGCCTTGACTTTCTTGGGGACAATCTGGAAGTTATACTTCGTGTCGAAGATGCTCTGTAGGAAGTTGCTGTGGCTTTGCGTCTCCTGGTCGATGGTTTCACTGGTTCCCAGCTCGCGATAGTCGTACTCCGCATGGTTGCTTGAGTTGCCCTTCTCATGGCTGTAATCCACGCTGAGGCGGAAGTAGATGTCGGAGTTCTCCCACACGTGGCGCAGGTTCATATAGGTGGAGAGGGCACCATTCTCCGTGCGGTTCAGCCCCTCGCTCTTCCTGATATTTGTCAGCTGCTGTGGGTTGGCTGCGTATTTGTCGCCACGGTAGGTCTGCTGCTCATCGCTTGTGCGGTTCTCGCCTTTCGAGTAGCCTCCATCAAAACTCATGTAAAATGAAGTACGTGGCCCCAGATGTACCTGTGTGCTGAAGCTAAGGGGTACATCAAGGCTATGGTTGTAGTTGTAGGAATGGCTGTTGCTGAAGGACGAGGGTTGCCCGCTGAGGAAGGTCTCCTCGTTGACCCACGTGTCCTGATGGCCGTCCTTGTGTTGTGGCGAGGTACTGATGCTCCAGTGGTCCTGGTTGTAGGACGATTCCACCTTCTTGGGCTTCCAGTTGTGCTGGTAGGAGAACTTGCCATATTGCTGGCGCATGGGTGAGTTTCCGTATTCGTAGTCGTTCTCGCCATACACGCCATAGGTCTGGCTTCCGTTGTCCGAGACTCGCGCGAAGAAGTTGAGCGGATCCTTTTCCGTCAGGTAGTGCAGTTTGGCCGGGGCACGGTAGTGGGGCGAGGCGTAGGCACTCAGCTTCGTCGGGCCGTACCATCGGTCCATGAAGCCCGGCTTCACCACGATGTTCAGCACCTGCTGCTCCTGCCCGTCATCCATGCCCGAGAGTTCGGCCAGCTCGCTCTTGCGCTCGTAGGCCTCGATGTTCTGCACCGCCTCCACGGGCAGCTGTGCCGTCAGCATCTCGTCGGCTATGTCCTTGCCGTTCACCATCAGGTGTACGTCCTTGCCCATGAAGCTCAGTTTGCCGTCCTTCACGCTCACGCCGGGCAGTTTCTTCAGCAGGGCTGCCACGCGGTCGCCGTCCTCCAGGTGGAAGGCATCGGGATTGAACACCACGGTGTCGCCCTTCATGAAGAAGCGTTTGGCGTGTCCCTTCACCATGACTTCCTTCATCAGCTCCTCCGACATCTTCAGTTTCAGGTCGCCCAGGTTGAGCGTATCCGCTTTATGGCCGTTGCCAGAAGTACCGCCCGCCACGTTGAGGCTCTTCTTCAACTCGTTATAGCCAAAGTAATTTACGGTGAGGTTTACCTTGGCCATGAAGTCCACCTCGCAGGTAAAGACGCCCATGCTGTCAGCGTTCAGTTTGTCCATCTGAGCCCAGTTCTCGCCCAGCGGAAACATCCATATTTCCACGATGGCGTCAGGCAGAGGTTCGTTACTGTCGGCATCCACTACTCGTCCTTTCAGTACGTCGGCAGACATGATGATAGCTTGCAGGCAAAGCATTGCCATAAGAATGATTCGTTTCATACTTATTAGTTTTTCATTTTTATTTCCTTCTATAATAACAAGTTTGTTATTTCACCATTGCTCTTATTCCCTACATTTTGACCGTAGTCAAAAGTCGGGGGGGTAGGGGGACTACTTTTTTCCAACTTCCCATTAACTCAATGTCAGAGGTCTTTGTTGTTTTGGCGCAAAAGTAACATATTTAGTTCATTCCAACCGCACTTTCGTGTTTGCAAATTGTTTGCATTTTCGCCAAGGCCTGCAAAACTGAGTTTGCAAATTGTTTGCAAAGTGTGCTAAGTGATTGAATTTCAAGATAGATGTTCGTGTATCCATTTTTGTGCCTCCGTAGCATGGATTAACAGGTAGTGTATGGCTGCCCAATAGCTTCGCATCTTTGCACATGGAAAACATAAGCCGTTTTCCTTCTGCTTTCCTCCAGTCAGCACCTTATGTGCGCACAATTGGCTTACGTCTGGCTTACGTGTTTTTACGTAAGCCAGACGTAAGCAGAGTGTGTCATCCCCGAGTGCAAGCCGTAGGAACACAATAATAATTCACAATTCACAATGCATAATTCATAATTCACAATTCACAATACACAATGCATACGTACAAATCCTTGGGGGACTTTCTTTATCCTTGTCAGTTATAAGGCAAGGGTTTGGGCGAACAGATTATCTCGTTGTGTGCAGAGAGGGGAAGTCTGTAGCAGAATGCTGAAAAACGTGCCATAGAACCATGATTATCTGGCTTCATACCATTCTTTTGGGTGAAAATGTTGCGTATCTCGCAGATATTGCTTAATTTTGCTTTCGTATAACAAAATTATGTTATTTCAACGTCACTCTTATTCCCTGCATTTTGACCGAAGTCAAAAGCCGGGGGTTAGGGGGGTTGCTTTCATTATACTATGATAACTTTCTCAAAGGAAACAATATGATACAAAAAAGTTTGCGGTTTTTAGGCTTGTGCCTTTGTCTGTTGATGCCCTCATGGGCAAGGGCCTATGACATCTATGAATACGGAATATGCTACAATATATTGTCGTATGAAGACAAAACCGTGGAGGTGACGTTTAATGATAAGAGCAGATACAGCAACTTTGTGGATGTGCCCTCCACCATTGAGCATAACGGTCGTGAGTATCGCGTGGTGGCTGTGGGCGACCGCGCATTCTATAACTGTTCCGATCTGAATGAAGTGACGCTGAGCGAAGGCATAGAGCACATTGGCGAAAAGGCTTTCAGCAAGATACGCAACCTTACGAAGATGACGCTTCCCAAGAGCGTCAAGAGCATAGGTCCGTATGCCTTTGCCGAGAATGGTGCCCTCAAGTCTGTTGTCATGAACTGTGAGATGGTGGCCATCGGCGAATATGCTTTCCAGAACTGCAGCGGTTTGTCCACCCTAAGCTTCAAGGGTAATGTGCAAAGCATCGGCGACAATGCCTTCGATCATTGTGGTTCGCTCACCACCCTGACTGTTCCCAGCGGAGTGGCCAGCATAGGCAGTTTTGCCTTTCTGGGATGCTATGCGCTGACCGCCTTCAAGGTGAGTCAGGATAATGCCCACTTCTGCGAAAAGGACGGTGTAATCTACAGCAAGGATATGAGCATAGTGGTGGCTTATCCCAATGGCATGGCAGGCGAATACGTGTTACCCCATGGCGTGTGCACCATAGCCGAATGTGCTTTTGCAGGTTGTAAGCAACTCACCTCGCTCACCATTCCTTCCACCGTGACCGAGATTGGCTTGTCGGCCTTCGACCGCTGCCAATCGCTCAAGAACATCACCAACCTTGCACGCACTCCGCAGTCGGTTACCGAAGGCTATTTTGCCACCTTTGGCAAGCTGCATGTGGTGGCAGGTTGCAAGACGGCCTACAAGAATGCCAGCGGGTGGGGCAAGTTTACCATAGTGGAGGATGCCCATGATGCTGCCTCTGCCATAGCCTCTGCCAAGACTTCCAACGTAGCCATCCATCGCAATGGCGACCGTCTCGTTATTGAGGGAGTGCCCGAGGGAATGACCGTTGCCGTATATACGCTGGATGGTTGTTTGCAGGATTTGCGCAAGCCCGAAGGCTCTGTTGCCAGCGCCTTTGTTCCCAAGCACCAAGGTTGCATCGTCAGGATAGGTAACGAAAGTTTCAAGGTGAGATGAGGCTGAGAGCGTGGTGTATTCTTGTCTGCCTGGCGTGCCAGATGCCTTGGGTGTGTCATGCCTATTCCGACCATCGCAACCGCAAGGTGGATTCGCTGGAGAATGTGCTCAAGACGAAGCAGCTTGAACCCGAGGAACTGGCCAGGGTGTATGACCAGTTGATGAATGGCTATCTGCAAACGAACGAGGAGCGTTCCATCATGTATGCCAAGAAGGGGCTTGAACTTGCCGGGAAGCACGACTTCCGCAAGTTGCATTGCGACTCATGGCGCATCATCGGACTTCATGCTTACGGAAATGCTTCGTACGACTCCGCCCAACATTGCTTTCAGCGTGCGCTGGATGGCATAGAACAGCTGAGAGGCGACAAGAGGTATGATGAGGTGGATATAGATGATGAGTTATCCATGCTCTATGGAACGATGGGAAACCTGTACAACATACAGGGCCAGTTGCACTTAGCCCTTGACTACTACCAGAAGGCATTGCCCATCTTCAAGAAACATGAATGGAAGCAAAGTGAGACGCTGCTCTACTATAACGTGGGAGAACTCTACCTCGAACTGGGCAACAACAAGGCTGCTGAGGAAAACTACAAGAACGCATACGAGGTAGCATTGACCACCCACGACTCGTTGATGGTGGCCACGGCATCGAGTGGTCTTGCCATGTCGCTACTCAACGATGGCAAGCGTGAAGATGCCTTGCGGTTTGCCCATAAGTCGTTGGAGTATTTCAACAATCACAAAGATGAAGAGGTGGTGGCGGTATTGGATGGTTATGTGCTCATCTCTCGCATCTATCTGGAGGGATATGATGACATAGGGAAGGCACAGGAATACATGGAGAAGGCCCTGGAACTGACCGGGGAGATAGATGCCCCGACCAACCTGAGTGACGCGTATCTTCTGCAAGCCGACATCCTTCTGCGTCGCCATGACGGCAAGGGTGCCGTGGCATGGGGACAGAAGGCACTTGAGGCCAACGACCAAGACCCTCAGCACAACATCGGTGTTTACCTCGTGCTGGCCAAGGCGTATGCCGCATTGGGAGACGCAGAGCAGGCACAGACATACATCACCAAGTTGCATCGGCAAATGGAGGAGCAATCGACTGGCAAATACCAGTCGGCACTCTCGGAGATGGAAGTGCGCTACCAAACCCTTGAGAAGGAGGCAGAGCTGAAAGAGCTCGAACAGCAGCAACGCATCACGCGCATCTACCTGATTGTGCTCATCGTGGCACTCGTTCTTGTCTTGGCTGGTGTGGCTGTATTCTTCTACATCCAGCGTCAGCGCCATCGCATGGCAAGGATGCAAGCACGCTTGGCTGGCGAGGCAGAGGAGCGTACCCGACTGGGACGTGACCTGCACGACCGCTTGGGAGGCTTGTTGACTGCCATCCGTATGAAGACGGACGGCACAGAGGTGAGCGACCTCAGTATGCAAGCCACCGAGGAGATGCGGCGCATAGCGCATCACCTGATGCCCGCCTCGCTGAAGGATAAAGGATTGGTCACGGCGCTACGCGATTTCTGTCGGGTACATCCCACGGTGAAATTCTCGTTTCATGGTATGGACGACCGTCTGCCTGAGCAGCATGAGGTGGTGGTGTATTGCGCTGTGCACGAGATGGTTAACAATGCCTTGAAGTATGCTGAGGCATCGCACATCATGGTTCAGCTGATGATGGACGAGGAGTATGTGGCCGTGATTGTGGCCGACAACGGAAAGGGCTTTGACACATCCGCTCACGAAGAGGGTATGGGCATACACAATATCCGGGAGCGTGTGGAAATGTTGGACGGAAGATTGAGCATAAGCAGTTCGCCTTCGGGTACTGAGGTGAATATTGAATTGCCGAGGTGATAGTTGCGCTTCATTGTCATTAGGATATGGCAAATAACCAGGATTTGTAAAAAAAGTATATAGAATGATAAAGATAGCCATTACGGACGACCATCGTGTTGTCTCAGAAAGCGTGGATAACATGCTGAGGCAGGCAGGACTTTATGACATTGTCAGTCATGCTGCCAGTATAGCTGAGTGTTCGGAGATGCTAAGGGCGCACCCCGACATTGAGGTGCTGTTGCTCGATGTGGGTATGCCCGACGGAAACTCGCTCGACTGTCTGGAAGAGTGGAAAGCCACATATCCCCATGTGCACTTCTTGGTGTTTTCCACCTATGCCGAGGCGGCTGTCATCAATCGGGCCCTGTCGTGTGGTGCTGATGGCTATGTGCTGAAAAACTGCAGCAAGGAAGAACTCATCGATGGCATCAAGGTGCTTGCGCAAGGTGGCCAGTATGTGTGCGATGATGCCCGTCAGTTGCTGCGGATGCATCCACAGAACGACTCTATAGAGCTGACTCCCCGTGAGCGTGAAGTGTTGAAGCTTATCTCCGAAGGCTTGTCCATCAAGATGATAGCCGATCGCCTATGTCTGTCATTTGAGACGGTACATTCCTATTCCAAGTACCTGAAACTCAAGTTGGGTGTGCAAAATACCGCAGCCCTTGTGCGTGTGGCCATGGAGCAAAGATTGGTATAGATTCCCTTCATGGTGTTTGATACGTGGATTGTGAGATCACGTTGCCATTCTCATCTGCCACGTTTACGTGCTTTCGGTTTTGCTGGTCGGTACTGATGTCATAGTGCAATGTGTTGGCCTTCACTTTTTCCTTGCTTTTCAAGATGCAACGTAGTTGGCCGGCTTCTATGACAAGCTCGAAGGCAATGGGGTGTGTGAGGGTGTTGCGAAGTCTTAAGTCCTTGAATCCAAAGAAGACGGTGGCATCTGTGCCTAATGGTGCAAATCGTGTTTCATCGGTATAGATGTCAACAGAATGGTTGAATCGCTCGATGACCTCCATGCCAGCCAGTAAGGCAAGGTGATGGATGATGCCCGAAGCCTGACAGAGTCCGCCGCCTACGTCTGTGCTAAGTACCCCGCCATGTATGCTGCGCCCTTCCATGAAACGCTGCTTGTTGTTGGGATTGCCGACGACATGCCAAAAAGAAAATACCTCTCCTGGGTAAATGACCACCTTATTTATATACTTGGCAGCTTCGCGTAGGTTGTGCTTCTTGCTTTCAAGCGTGGCATTGGGCATAAAGCGTTGGCTTAGTTCTATGCTATGTATAAGGGTATCCATATCCTTCTGCCTCGGTTTGGCAAAAGGGGTTCGTTTAAGTTTGTCCGTAATCCAGACGTATTTGCTTCGTATCAGCGCTTTTGTGGTTGTTTTCATGGTGCAAAGTTAGCTATTCTTCATCTCTATGGCAAATGTTTTTGCATATTTTTGCACATTCGTGACTTTCTTGTTGCTATTGTGTTGCAAATGATGCTTTTAATGAAGCTGGAGGGTATAAAAAATTAGTAGGCATGCTTTCACAAGCATGCCTACTTTTATCTTTAAAGCATTAACATATATTAGATATTAGATTACAAAAGGTTAATTCTTGTGAGGAGCTTCGCTTTCGCAAGTTTTGCTCATCTATCCAAATCTTATCAAACTGAAATTACTACTAAGGATTTCTTTCACAAAAATAGATATTTTGCAAATAATAACCAAAATATTTTCGTAAAAAAAATGAAAACAAGCAAAAATTAATGTTTTTTTGCTCCAGAAAATGCAAAATAAGCCTCTTTTATCATTTAAAAGTCGCACTCCATTGTCTTAGCCAGCCAAACCAGTCTTGTGATTTTTTGAAGCCGTCGTTGACCTGCATTTCGGCACATACGGCAAGATGGTAACGGATATGGCCATTGACAGGGTGGATAAAGCAGAGGTAGTTCAGTTCGTCCTCCTTGACTTCATGAACAAATTCTGAGGGTACATAAACACCTATGCCTACGCCCTCAACAAGTTCGGGATGTCCCTTCTCGGGTATGTTTCTGCCCCACGAACCCACCAAGGCTCCATCTGTTCCCACTTGCCATTGTGGTGATTCGGGCTTATTTGCCTTCTTATGTGTCTTCCGGTTGTCCTTAGGCTCTTTGGGCTCAGTGAGTGGAAGGATGAATCCCTCGTTGTCCATTTCGAGTTTCTGCACGCCGGTGGCAAAGACGTCCTGGTCGTTAACTCCTTCAAGGTAGATGTCGATCTGCACGTCACGATGGCCTCGCAGCATGGTGTAAACTTGTCGCATCTGGAGTGTCTTTCCGTTGGTATTCCAGTCCTTGTCCCATACCTCAACCATCACGGTGTCAGGTCCTTCTTTGACGATGCGCTGACCACGTGCACTTACCTTGTCGATGTAGGTGAGCTTATTGTCTTCAAAACCTCTGAACGAGCCAGCGGCAATGCTCTGACCGGCGTAGAGTATGTCCTCGCCATAGCCTTTGGCCATCCAGGTGGCATCGCTATAGAAGTTGGTGCTGTCCAGTTCCAGCTGTGGATATTTCTTGCCGTAAAGGTCGATACTCTGACGGTGGTCCATATAGATGCGGAAGCCAACGTACTCGCTTTCCCACATAGCTCCATGTCCATAGATGGCGTCGTAGGTGGCTCGAGGGTCGGCCGAACCCTTGAACTCAATCTCGTTGATCTTGGGGTATCGCAGCTTGCTGTCCCTGAGTTTCAACTGCGCATAGACCTGTGCGTGGAGGCTTTGCAAGGGAAAGACGGACAGAAGGAATAAAGGCAGAATAAGGAATGACAAGGCTTTTCGTGACATAGACAATTTTATTTGAAAGTTACTAAGTTGTTGTGCCTACAAATTTACTATAATTTCTCTTTTTCAGCAATAAATTGTATTCTAATCGGCATTGCGTGGAAAAAAACATAGTTTTTAGGGCGATAAATTTCGTACTTGCGATAAATATTTGTACTTTTGTATTAAATATGGTATAATATAAACTACACGCATGAAAGTATTGAAATTTGGCGGAACGTCTGTAGGTTCCGTGGAGAGCATTCTGAATGTAAAGAAGATTGTGGAAGCTGAGAGCGAACCCGTCATTGTGGTGGTTTCTGCTCTTGGTGGAATTACCGATAAATTGATTAAGACCAGTCAGATGGCTTATGAGGGTGACACCCAGTATCAGAAGGCATTCTTTGAGATAATGGAGCGTCATGACCAGATGATAGAGGCCGTTATCCCTGCCGGAAAAGATCGTGATACCTTGCTGGCTGTGGTTCACGGATTGCTGGAGGAGTTGCGTAGCATCTATCAGGGTGTATATCTCATCCGCGACCTCTCGCCCAAGACCTCGGCAGCCATTGTGAGCTATGGCGAGCGCATCAGCAGTCGCATCGTGGCAACCCTCGTCAAGGGTGCAGAGTGGTTTGACAGCCTCGACTTCATCAAGACGGAAGTGAAGGGTGGACGTAACGTCCTGGCTTCTGACCTGACCGAGAAACTGGTTCGTGAGACATGGAGCAGCATCCCCAAGATTAGTTTGGTGGGCGGCTTCATCAGTCGTGATGCCGTAAGTGGCGAAATCACCAACCTCGGCCGTGGTGGTAGCGATTACACCGCCAGCATCATTGCAGCAGCCCTGGATGCGTCCGTACTGGAAATATGGACCGATGTGGATGGCTTTATGACAGCCGACCCCCGTGTCATCAGTACTGCCTATGTCATCAACGAACTGACATACGTAGAGGCTATGGAGCTTTGCAACTTCGGTGCCAAGGTGGTTTATCCTCCCACTATCTATCCCGTTTGTGTGAAGAACATCCCCATCCTTATAAAGAATACGTTCAACCCTCAGGCTCCCGGCTCTATCATCAAACAGAGCACAGCCATTGATACCCGCAGTATCAAGGGTATCTCCAGCATCAAGGGTACTACGCTGATTACGGTGAGTGGTCTTTCGATGGTAGGTGTGATTGGTGTGAACCGACGCATCTTCAGTTGTCTGGCCGACAATGGCATCAGCGTGTTCATGGTGAGCCAGGCAAGTTCGGAGAACAGTACCAGTATTGGTGTGCGCGATGAGGATGCAGAGGCGGCTTGTGAAGTGCTGAATGCCGAGTTCTGCAAGGAGATTGAGCAGGGCAGTATGTATCCCATGACGGCAGAGAGCGGTTTGGCTACCGTGGCTGTGGTGGGCGAGAACATGAAGCATACTCCCGGTATCGCCGGTAAGCTTTTTGGCACGTTGGGACGTAATGGTATCAGCGTAATTGCTTGTGCTCAGGGTGCCAGCGAGACCAATATATCTTTTGTAGTGGACGGGCAGAACTTGCGTAAGTCTCTGAATGTCATTCACGACAGTTTTTTTCTGAGTGAGTATCAAGTGCTCAACCTCTTCATCTGTGGTGTGGGCACTGTGGGCGGAAGCCTGATAGAGCAGATTGCCCATCAGCAGGAGAAACTGATGCGTGAGCAGAGCCTCAAACTCAACGTGGTGGGTATTGCCAGTGGCCATAATGCCATGTTCGACCGCAATGGATTGGACCTGACCGACTTCCGCGAGAAACTGAAGCAGGCAGAGCCCAGCGACATACAGCGACTGAGTGAGGAGGTTATCGGCATGAACATCTTCAACAGCGTGTTCGTGGATTGTACGGCATCGCCCGAGGTGGCTGGTTTGTATAAGAGCTTCCTGCAGAATAACATCAATGTAGTGGCAGCCAACAAGATTGCTGCCAGCAGCGACTTTGCCAACTATCGTGAGTTGAAGTCGATTGCCCAGCGCCGTGGTGTAAAGTTCCTCTTCGAGACCAATGTGGGTGCCGGACTTCCCATCATTCGCACCATCAACGACCTTTGCAACTCTGGCGACAAGATTCTGCAGATTGAGGCCGTATTGAGTGGCACGCTTAACTTCATCTTCAACAAGATTAGTGCAGACACTCCTTTCAGCAAGACCGTACAGATGGCTAAGGAGGAAGGCTATAGTGAGCCCGATCCACGTATTGACCTTTCGGGCAAGGACGTGATTCGCAAGCTTGTCATCCTGAGCCGTGAGGCTGGCTACGAGTTGAGTCAGGAGGATGTGGAGCGCAACCTCTTTGTGCCCGAGAGTTTCTTTGAGGGTAGCGTAGAGGAGTTCTGGAAGAAGCTTCCCACCCTGGATGCCGACTTCGAGCAACGCCGTCAGCAGCTGGAGAGTGAGGGCAAGGTGTGGCGCTTCGTGGCTGCCTTGCGCGATGGTAAGGCAAGCGTATCGCTGCAGGAGGTTGATCGCGAACATCCCTTCTATGCTCTGCAGGGTAGCAACAACATTGTGCTGCTCACCACCGAGCGCTACAAGGAGTATCCTATGTTGATTCAGGGCTACGGCGCTGGTGCCAGCGTTACCGCAGCCGGTGTGTTTGCCGACATCATGAGTTTGGCATAATCTACTTTTAAATTATGAAACATCTTATTATTCTTGGTGATGGTATGGCTGACTGGGCTGTGCCCGAATTGGGTGGCAAGACGCTGCTCGAGTATGCCGACACACCCGCTTTTGACTGGTTGGCAAGGAATGGTAGAAACGGATTGCTGAAGACTGTGCCCGATGGTTTCCATCCTGGTAGTGAGGTGGCCAACAGCAGCATTCTGGGCTACGATCAGCATGTGGTATATGAGGGACGTGGACCTCTTGAGGCTGCTTCCATTGGTGTGGAACTGGCCGACGATGACCTTGCTCTGCGTTGCAATATCATCTGTCTGGAGGGTGACTTGCTGAAGAACCATTCTTGTGGCCGGTTAGAGACAGAGGAGGGTGACATCCTCATCAAGTTCCTGCAGGAGAAGCTGGGTAACGAACGCGTACACTTCTATACGGGTGTGCAGTATCGTCATCTTCTTGTCATCAAGGGTGGCAACAAGCATGTGCATTTCACTCCTCCTCACGATGTACCTCTGAAGCCTTGGCGCGACAATATGCTGTATGCCGAGACTCCCGAGGCGGAAGAAACGGCACAGTTGCTTACCGAACTGGTACTGAAGAGTCAGGAACTCTTGGCTAACCACCCCCTCAATATTGAGCGTGTGAAGAATGGAATGGATCCTGCCAATTGCATCTGGCCCTGGGGTGGCGGATACCGTCCTAAGATGGTACCTCTGACCGAGACTTACAAGCAGATCCGCAAGGGTTCTGTCATTACTGCCGTTGACCTCATACGTGGCATTGGCCACTATGCTGGTTTGAAGGTGATTGACGTGCCTGGGGCTACCGGACTTTTCGATACTAACTTTGAAGGTAAGGCAGAGGCTGCCATCGAGGCCCTCAAGACAGACGACTTTGTCTATCTGCATGTGGAGGCAAGCGATGAGGCTGGTCATGATGGTAGTGTGAAACTGAAGCTTCAGACCATCACCGACCTTGACCATCGTCTGGTGCAGCCCATCTTGAAGGCTTTCACCTCATATCCTGATGATCCTCAAAGTGCAGGTTGTGAGTCTGAGGGTGTGGCCATTGCCTTGCTGCCCGACCATCCTACTCCCTGCAAGTTGCGTACCCATACCAACGAGCCTATTCCTTTTGCCATTTGGTATCCTGGAGTTCAGGCAGATGGCGTGCAGACGTTCAGCGAGAATGCTGCCAAGGAGGGTGTATGCGGTACCATCGAGGGTGATGCGTTTATCAAGGAATTCATGAATAATTAGAAGTCCTATGAAAAAATATTCTGCATCTTTGTGCTTGTTTTCGTCGTTGCTGTTGCTCTCGGCTTGTGGACAGAAAAAACAGGACTCAACGAGTGATTCACAAGACACAGCTCAAGTGAAGACAGAGCAGGTAGTGGAAGCTGCCGACTCTTCAGAGGTGTCTTCTGCCTCTGAGGATGTTACAGTTATTGATGGAATGAGCTTCCTCGAAAACCCTAAGATTGCTTTGAAGGCAGGTATTATTGACAACCACATTCAGTGGGACATTACCGATGTGGCTAAATTCAAGAAGGCTACTGAAACTTGGGATGAGTTCTACCGCATTGGCGAAGGTCCCTTTTATGTAGAATGTCCTAAGGGCGAGGATCCTATTGGTGTATTCCTGGCAGATAGGAACAAGCACAGAAATCTGGTGCTCTTTGTCATCACAAGCAAGCATCATGTGTTGGCCTACGATATCATTAAGGAAGTGGCCATGGTAGGCGGAGGCATCGGCTTGGTAAGTGGTTTGGAAGATGTGGTCAACCTGAATCAGGAGGGCAATAACGTATATGCCATTAACAGTCAGGGCGATAAGACTGCCATCAAGCTTTACGATGATGAGGGTCCGTATGAGTTTTCTTTCAACTATGAAGAAAAGGAATATTACGTCTCTCTGTCAAATGTATGGACAGCTCGGTTCGCTTTGAATGGTGGTCATGATGTGTACCACGGCAGTTTCAAACGTATCGGAAAGGGCAAGTACTCATTCGTTCTTGATTGTCATGAGGTTGTTGAGGATGGCATCCCCAATGCTCTTGATGAGAAACCCATAGAAGGTGTGTTCCGTCTGGACAATAGCCAGGATATGATTACTTTTGAGTCCAATGTGCTCGGCCTACCCAAGGGAAAGGCTGTGTCGTACGAGGTAATACCTTTGTTTGATTAAGATTAAATTTTTTAGTGATAATACGAGTGTTATGAAGAAGTTTATGTTTATGTTGCTTGCTGCGAGCACTTTAGCATCTTGCTCAAAGAAGTCAGAAGCAAACGAAAGTGGAAAGGATTCTGCAAAGGTTGAGGCTGCCACTACCGAGGCAAAGGCTGAGGTTTCGTTCGCCTCTCCCGACCTGGCATTGTATAATCTGAATGGCTTGGTAAAGTCGGTAAGCGGTTCATACTGTAATTCGGACAAGGATGGAAAGGAGACGGAGGGACAATTCATGGAGTACTCTATCGCCTTTGACAAGGATGGTGTGTTGCAGACGGACGATGTACGAAACTACAATATCAAGACAAGCCATTCGGAGCGCGATGCAGAAGGCCGTCTGACAAAGATTCATCATGAGCCTGATGAGGATTTTGGCGCTGATACGAGCTATGAGTTTGGTTACAAGGAGGGGCGGTTGGTTTCTTCTCTCAATGAGTGGATGGGCGAAATCTCAGGTGGTTCTTCCGCTACTTACACTTATGACGAGGAGGGTAATGCCGTCAAGGTAGTCACCAAGGGTGACAGCGATGGCATCAGTTTTACCTACACCTACACCTATACCATCAAGGAGAAGGATGCTAAGGGCAATTGGACTAAGCGCCTCGTATATTATGAGGAGGAAGAGTCTAGCGGCGATGCAGGTGAAAAGCTTTCAGTAAGCCAGTACTATCGTATGGAGACTCGAAAGATTCAGTATTTCGAGTAAATCTATTCCCCCTCGGGGGTTAGGTGGGCTGCTCTTTCCTTCACGCTGCACTCAGTGTGCACTCAGTGTGCGTTCACAAAACTGTGGAGAAGTGTGAGTGAAACTAAAGCGAACCTAAAGCGAAGGTAATAGGATGGTAAGCGAAAAATCCTATTTCTCGTTTCCTGGGAAGAGGCATTCCAATAAGGCGCTTTCGTCACTTCTGACGAAGGCGCTTATGTTTTCCATGCCTTCAAGGTATCGCAGACCATATTGCTCTGCCACGCTGCGAGCATGGGTGCTGTGATGGGCGCAGATGATGCTGCGGCTCTTCTCATCCTCCGGGACGGGCAATGTCTGGAAGATCTTGCCACCCCCGTTGTTGAGAAGGAGGATGTGCAGGTTCTTGGGCAAGTGCATGTTCCACAAGGCATTCTGGTCATAGAAGAAAGATAGATCGCCGATGATGACGAAATTGGGACGTGATGGAGTGGCGGTGGCATAGCCTACTGCACTGCTCAGGCTACCCTCTATGCCATTGATGCCTCGGTTGCAGCAAACCGTGACGGACGGAGCAATGGGGTAGTGCTGTGCGTATCGCACGCTGCTGCTGTTGGCAAGATGCAGCACGGCATTGGCAGGCAGGAGTGAGAGAAGTTTGCCCACACACTCTTGTTCGTGGCTTGGTGCGGTGAATGTGCCATGTGCATCTTGACAGAGTGTTGTTGCCGGTGAGGCTTGGGCTTTGGCATCGGAAGAAGCCAGAAGTCCTGCCAACGCCTTCATAAAGGCATCTGCCTTAGCTTCTACAACCATGGTGAGGCATCCGAAAAGGTCTGCCACATGGCCATCGGGACAGACGTGCCAATGCTGTGAAGGTTGATGCTTGCGCAGGTATTGTTTCAGCTTTTTGTTTATGATGTGGCCTCCTATCGTGATAACAAGGTCAGGACGGCATTCCTCAGCCTTCTCGGCAAGCACCTTGTCCATAAGTGCGTCGGTAATGCGAAGCACATGGTCATGGCAAGCCACATTGGCAAGATGCTCGTGCAGGATGATGAAGTGGTTTCCGAGCGTTTTCAGGTCATCAGAAGTGACCATCGACTGCGCACTCTGCCCCATGATGATTACTCCCTTCTTGCTTTTGTTTAGCAACGCACCTATTTCCTTGATTTGCGCTGTACCCAACCCTTCCATGCGATGGATGACGCGTTCCTGAGGTAGTTCTGCGGTGGGGAAGTTGTATAGTGGTTCGCTGATGGGCACGTTGATGTGTACAGGCCCATTTGTGCGATGATGGCATTCCAGTATTGCCTCGTTGATGAGGCGGTTGCTGTGCCATGTCTGCTCGTCGGTTTGTGGTTCTGGCAGGTTTACGCACATCTTCACCATCTTGCCTAAAGCTTCGGGTTGTGGCAAGGTCTGACCATCCATTTGCCCTATCCATGCAGCGGGACGGTCGGCAGAGATTACGAGTAGGGGCACTTGCTGATAGTATGCCTCCGAGACAGCTGGGTGCAGGTTGAGCAATGCTGAGCCAGATGTGACGCATACTGCCACCGTTCTTTGGGTGGCAAGTGCTAAGCCGATGGCAAAGAAGCCTGCACTACGCTCGTCGGTGAGCGCATGGCAGTTGAAGAGCCCTGTCTGACTGATGGTGTGGCAGATGGGCGCGTTCCTGCTACCAGGGCATAGCACTACATCGCTGATGCCGTGTGCGTGCATCAGGCTTACCAACTGCAATATGTTCTTTTTGTCGCTTAGCATTTTTTTGTATTGGGTGGGTTCTAATAATTGGCCAAGTCAGATTGCCATCAGGTTTTTCAGTATGTTCAGTTTGCGCTGAATCTCTTGTCTTTCCTCATGGTAGAGTGAGAGGCTGGTAATGCCTCCCCCGGCATGGTAGTAGGTACTCTCTTTGGCTATCTGTGCACATCGCAGGGTGACGTAGAGGTGCGCTTCTTCGTTGCCTGAGATGGGACCTTGGTAGCCAGAGAAGTAGTTGCGGCAGCCAAGTTCACAATACCTGATGTATTGGTATGATTCCTTTTTGGGGAAGCCACATACTGCTGGGGTGGGGTGAAGCAAGCGAACGATGTCGAGCGTATTTGTGGGTTTGTCAAAGCGAAAGTTGAAGTTGGTGCGTATGTGTCGCAATTGTCCTATCTGCATGGTTTCCCTTTGCCCGTAATGTGTCTCTGCACCCACGTTGCGTAGCGTCTGGTCCACATAGCGTGTCACTACGTCTTGCTCATGTACGTTCTTGGTGTTCCAGTCACCATCCTCCTTGGTGCATGTGCCGGCAAGCGACATGGTGTGCCATTCCTCATGCTCTCGTTCCAGTAATACCTCGGGTGTACAGCCTATCCAACGGCCGCTTTGTGGTGTGTAAACAAGCGATACCATGGCGTCAGGGTATGCTTCGAGGGCGCGTAGGAAGACTGCTGCCTCCTTGTCTCGCATGTGGAATTTATTGTAGTTTTCCTCACAGTATGTCAGCACGAGTTTTTCAAACCTTTCTTCGGCTATCTGTGTCAGGCAGTCTTGGAATCTTTGATGGTAGAACTGGCTATGGGTTATGTCTGTGTTTTCAGCCCTGAAATGATCCAGTTGGTTAAGTTTTACGGGGTATTTTGGCAGATTATCCAGGCATGCCATTATTTGTTGCCACCCTTCAGCCTTTCTGTCGGCACGGATGAGTAGGGTAGGGCGATGCTTTGTGGTATGGAAAGGGGCAAAGATGTAACCTTGGAGTTCCTTGTCTTTTTCACCTACCTCATACACATTTCTTTCGGTTTGCAGCACGAGTTCCACGTGTTGCTTGCCGGGTTGACGGTACAATGCAAAGCTGCATCCGCTGTCAAGCAGATGCTGTATGCCCTGTATGTACTGGGCTGATGTGAGGGTATTGAGGGTTTGGTTGTTCATTCTTGATTCTTTTCCAATCGAAATACAAAAGTAATCATTTTCTTTGAGATTTGAGCGTTGCTCTCTTACTTTTTCAGTTTTCTGCTTGCTTTTGTCTCTCGGTTACTGTTAGATAGCATTTTATGCTATAAATGTCTTAGCCTATCCCGCTTGTTGATATTTTTTCTCTACCTATAGTCTTCCCGTTATTAACCCGATACATTCCCGATATATTCCCGTTACATTCCCGAAGGCTTTCAACCCGAAGAATAGGGGTGTTTTGGGGGCGAATCAGCGGTGGGCGTGTCAAGAAAACGGATTGATTATTGGTAGTAAATACACACAAAGCAGAGAAGCCCTGAAGCTTCTCTGCTTATCTGTATGTTTCGTTTGGCTTTGATGACTCAAATGCTTAGGGCTTTACCATTGGGTGTCCCACACCGAGCTTGAACCGAAATGTCTTTCTTCATTTACCAATTGTTCACCATCACCCATCTCATTTATAGGTGGCGTGGGGTCTTTGGGGGCAGAACCAGAACCAGCAAGCATCTTCTTTGTGTTGAGCGCAAATGCCTCTTCATTGGGAATTATATATGTTTTTTTCATATTCTGAATAGGATTTTTGTTCATTACTTGGCAATGTATTTCTTACCATTCTTTATAAAGATACCCTTCGAAACCTTGTTTACTCTTTGGCCAGAGAGGTTGTAGATGGCGTGGCTGTCGTTGTTGGTATCGTGGCTGATGTTTTCGACGGTGGTTTCAAAGTCACCGTCAAGGGTAAAAGCCTTGATACCTGCTGCACCATTTTTGGGTAGCTTGAGGTATGCCTTGTGAGCACCATTCTCAAAAGCAGAACCAGCTGTGTTCATCCAGTAGAAACCTACGTTCTCATGGTTCTTGTCGCGTGACAGAGCATAGAAGTAGCATGTGTTGTCTCCGGCAAGCTGGGTCTTTGTGTCGGTTCCTCGAAGCACGTTGTTGGCATCTTTTGACTCAGTTGTTGTCTTAATCTTGCTGAAAAAGACAGGAGTAGTAGCCTTCTTGTCAAATGCTTCCTGTGAGAAAATCACTACTGCTTCGTCTGCGGGTATTACGTTGCTTGCCTCATAGGTCTTGCTGATTTCCAATGTCTTGTCTGTTGACTTATACTTATAGGTCGTAGCCTTCACGTTTTCGGGCACACGCAAGTTCTGGTCGCTGTAATATAAGGTTGAGAAACCTGTACCGCCCACGTTGACCTGAATGTGGTGTGTGGTATAGCCTGTTATAGACAAACTACCTTCTGTAATCTTGTATAATTTCACATTGGGGATGATGCTAGGGTCGTACCATTCTCTAAATGGCAATGTTCCAGATATGTCATATATGCCATAGATTACATCATTTGTGCCATCGTAAATGGTTAAAAAATCATCAACGATATCCCATTCTTTTCTTGAATTCGTATTGGGACTGTCTTTTCTAACACGAATTATGTTTTCGCTAAAATCACCCCAAAGATATAATTCTGTATTTGCCGCACTCTTTAATCGCACTACAATGTCGTCTTTCTCCTTTGTCTCGACCTCAAGTATCCACTTCATGTCACCAGTGATTTGCTTTTGGCTTGCGATGGTTTTTATATCTTTAACTACTGGGGCATCAGTTTTAGCTTCGTCATTTGGAAGATATTTGTCGTAGTTTTCACCCCCCGAACTTATAAGGATAGCATATGGACCACTGTCGATAATGTCTGCTAAACCTTTTACGTTGTCAAGAGATGCTGGTTCACCTGTTTGTTTTGCGAACACCGCATAGTAATTTACGTCATTTGTTATATTTACAATGGGAGCATCGTTTACATCTTGGAATAATACGCTTGGTCGTGTGTCAGTTGATTCACCAATAGGTTCGTTTGTCCAACCGACAAATGTAAGGGAATTGTCAAGATCATCAGAAGGAACTGTGGGGAGTTTCTCAATCTTTTGACCATAATAAACTTCTTTAGATGGGGTTCCGCTACTATATTCACTGCCATTAACATACCAAGTTACGTTATACTTATTCGGAATCCATTTTGCATAAAGGGTGACGTTACTATTTATGTTGTTTACAGCTTCTCCTCTACTTGGATTTTTGGTAGTTCCAGTTCCATCTGCTTTTGTATTCCAATTGTCAAAAGTGTAGCCTGTTCTTTCCAAGTTGCCTGTGTTTCCCAGGACGTTGGCATCTTCGCCTGCCACATATTCTTTGTTATCAATGGGCACATCACCACTTGTAGCACCATTTGCATCATAGGTGACTCTATAAGTATTCGTATAAGCATTTATACCCCAAACTATAGCCCTCTTATTAGAGGGTTTTAGTGTTATGGTAGCACCATTATTAGAGGTGACGCCTTCAATTTTAATTTCAAAATAGTAACTTGTTGCTGCTAAGTTGGGTGCTGCTAATGTGTATGTTTTGGTATCACCACTTACCCCTGCATCATTTGTTAAAGGTATTGAGGTAGTTGTTAGATTTCCCTCTGATGTTGTTATGTTCAAATTATGAACTCCATCATTATTCCATCCAGCCGCATGAAGACATATTTTTTTCGTGCCAGCAGGTATATTAAATGTGGCATATCCTTCACTTGTCTCTGTTCCTATTTTCATGCAGGGATAATCAACATCGTTGATTTTGACAGTACCATCTTGTGCATTGGTTCCCTTTTTTAATGTTACATTACTTGTATGAATATTGGCTTGTCCCCAAGCGTTGCCAACCATAAACAGCATCATGATTATGCTGAGCCATGATTTTAAATGAGTAGTTCTTTTCATTTAAGTATAAAAGGTTTTATAGTTGTTATTCTTGTTCGGATAAAGATAAATAGCAAGATAAACACCCTCTGTTTGTATCCTGCTATCCTCTAATCCTTGTTAACTCTGTGGCAAAAGTACGAAAAAATATTGGTATAATACCAAATATTTCTTATAAATAATGCGTAAATGTTAAAAGTTGTAATGTTTTTATGTCAAAAAGCACATATCAAGAGGGTGCAATCGGTAAAAGAACAATAAAAACAGCAGCGGAACCTTTTGTGAGGTTCCGCTGCGCCATTTGTCGGTATTTTATATGTAGCCTGATGGCATCAGGTCTATATTTACAAGTAAATACCTGTTACTACCACTCAAGGTCGTCCCAAACATAATCGTTTACGAGGTTGTCACCTTCGGGATCCTCTGGGTGCGAATCTGCATTTTCACTTCCATTAGCACTAAGTGCCATCATCTTCTGGCAGAGAATGTGTTTGTTCTGCGATGTGGGTGCAATATATTTCTTTTTCATTTTCGGTCGGTTTTTTAAGAGTTATTACTTCTATTTTACTTTTCCGTAGGTCCTCCCCGTGGGGAGAGACCTATACGGAAAGCTTATTTTTGTTATTTAACCATTACCTTCTTGCCATTTACGATATTGACACCTTTCTGCAGTTTCTCGAGCTTACGTCCGTTCATGTCGTAGATCTCTGCCTTGCCACTGGCAAGAG
This sequence comes from Bacteroidaceae bacterium, assembly GCA_024401185.1. Classification (GTDB taxonomy): domain Bacteria; phylum Bacteroidota; class Bacteroidia; order Bacteroidales; family Bacteroidaceae; genus Physcousia. The sequence continues at coordinate 22,822 of JAKSLO010000039.1, forward strand.
CGTTGAGGGTCTCGATTGCGGTAGCAGCATCCTCTTCGCTTAAGAAGTAAGCCTCCTTAACT
>JAKSLO010000004.1 GCA_024401185.1 Bacteroidaceae bacterium
CAATAGGCTTCTTCTTGAAAAATCCGCTCATCTATGATATTTAGAGAGCGGATTTTCGTCAGCTAAGTAACTTACGTATATTAGGCTTACGCATACTATTTCACCACGACTTTTTTACCATCGCGTATGTAGAAACCACTCTTTGTGGGCTTACTACCGACACGGCGACCTTGCAAGTCGTAATACGAGGTGCGGATGCCTTGTTTCTCATTCGAGCCTGAAAATATATTCTGGATGGCAGCAGGATTGTCTATCTGATAAAAATCAGACCAAACGGACAAACGACCTCGGCTATCATAGGAACGCAACATCACGGAGTATATGCAATTTGGATTGAGATCAGTAAACTCGTAGCTTGCATCCTCTGTCGTGAAGGAACGTACCACTATGCGGTTGATCATACTTCTTGCATCCTGTAAGCCAAGCTCTGCATCACTAAAGTTACCATCATAGAGACTAAGGCCACTGATATACATCGCACTTGAGGGTTCTATGTCAACACGGAAAATCTCCATAAAGTTGACATAAGAATGGAACACTAGCGTGGTATCTTTGTCGAAATCCAAAGAGAACGACTGACGAGTTCCCGGAGTGTTTGTTACAATCTTCACATTACCCGTTACGGCTTTACCAGCTTTGTAAGGCTTCACTTTCATCACGATAGTGAGGTCACCCGTGCCAAGCGTCTCAAAGACAGGTGAAGAAAGAGTACCTGTTGTCGTTCCTGTACCGATACGGAGATAATCGGGAGTCGTGAAGAGTTTTGAGCCAGAGAAACCAGCAAGATAGTTGGAAAGGCTCTTCGAAATATCCGTAAACCCAGCCGACTTGCTGTAGCAGGTCTCAAAGTTTTCATTCAGAATCAACGATTCTTCCACACCTGCTCTCTTTGCCTTTTCGTCCAGGCGAAGTTCATAGCCAGCAGCGTCCTTGACTGAATCCCAGGACACACGAAACGAATTAGGGGTAAAATCAGATACACCATTTATGACAGGAACACCCATAGGCTCTGCACAGACCAACATTGATATCAAGCCATCTTCAGACTCCGTAATACATTCAACAGGCTTATGCATAAGGTAAGAATTATCGGTATTTCTATTATAGACAACCGCAGGAGAAGGACTATAGTCGGTCAATGCAGTAACCTCTTTCACACCAGGGAAGGGGTCACCGTTCATACTATCGTATTTAGCACTTCCATCTGCCGGAATAATAGTCATACGCGGTTTGTCTCCCACATTAACCGTATTACTATACCATTCATCTGCGTCATAATCTACATGCACGACCAACAGTCCATGCCAAGGCAAGGCTGCATCAAAACCTTTATTCTGACGGTTTTCAAGCAAATAGTATTCGTCTCTGTTGCCATCGTTGTAAAGCACATAAGCTTCAGGGGCGTCAACCAATGCTTTCATATCCTTTATTTCGGTAATACTATTTACTTCTACGGGCTCAAGCCAACCACTCATCCAACGTTCGTATGCGGTAAAGGAAGCAGGTGTGCAAGAAGCATTGTTATAATTACCAGCATCCATAAGATCCCATCTACCCATGCCGAAATTGGATCCCTGTGTATCGTAATGATCTAAGATACCCAGACAATGGCTGAATTCATGACAGGCCACGCCAATGCCATCGAGATTAGTTCCCTCAGTACCCTTCAACTCGCAAGAGCAAGCATAGGTTTGAATAATCATGCCATCAAACTTCATATCCAAGTTGATACGCCACTCATGAGGCCAGATTGTATTTGGGTCAGCTCCATAGTTTTGGCCATAACCAGCATAGACTACAAAGACCTGATCGACGATACCATCACCGTCCCAATCATAATCCTTATAATTCACATCGGCATCGGCCCTGATGACTGCCTCTTTAATCATATCCTGAGGATTACAATCATTCCTGCCATCTTTCGGTTGCCCATAATATGCCATATTCTGACTTAACTTATATGGACCAACCACATCAAAACTAAGGTCAAAAATGCCATAGCTCTGAGCCAGGAAATAGTCAGACACACTACCGGTCATACCATGCTTATCGTAACCTCTCTTATTGAAGAAGTCATTAAATTCGGTCTGCGGATTCTCTGTAGAAAAAGGCATATCAGGGAAACTGACCAAAATCACGAGTCCTTTCTTCTTTCCCTCATACTTCACCTGAGGTGATTTACGAGCTATAGCACGACGCTTATTGGCCAACTTACGCTGTGATAGTGCTTCTTCCTTCATTAACGGCAGATCTGCATCTTTAATACGAACAAAGGAGCCATCTGCAAGCTGCTTATAGCACAATCCATTTTCTGCCTCATAATAATGCAGAAACTCATCACCACGCAAGGTAACTTGCACAGTTGAACCATCTTCCAATTTGATAATCTTCTTAACAGGAAATGCCGGTACAGCCATCATAATAAGACGACTAAACATAAGCACAGCAATAATTGCATAAAATCTCTTCATCATTTATATTATTTATTTATGAAATGCAAAGTTACATTTTTTTATAAGAATAAACAAAGAAATAGGAAAAAAAAGCAGAGCACTTACCCTTTTGTCAGGATAAGTGCTCCGAATGTGAAATCACAAGTTCTTAACGATTATCAGAAGCGAACAGGCTTGCTGACGCGTACAAGATTCTTGTTGACAATCTTGTTAATCTGGTACTTCTCACCACAAAGCTTACGAGCAGAACGAGTCTTCTTAACAGCAAACTTATTAGCAACCTTAACACCAGCAGGAACTGCAGAAGGAAGAACAACCTTGAAATCACCCTTACCAGTCAAATAGACTTTTTCACCCACAAACAAGTAACCTTGATAGGGAATACCATTCGAATTTGTCAACACGGGAAGAGTAATTACGCCATCCTTCAATGTACCGAAGAAGCCTTTTTCCTTAATCAGGTCAAATGAATATCCTTCGGCCAGATAAGAAGCGCCTTCGCTCTCGAATGCCATTGCGCCCGGACCCCAATCAAAGCCAAGATCCTGCAATTCAATGAAGACTCCTTCAGGATCCTGGGCATCAATTTCAAGATACAAGCCATCTTCTGCACAGTCATCCTCAGCCAAAGGATATACCTTATTGCTATAAGGGTTCATTACACGGTAAAGACCAGGTTTCTCGCTGCTTTCCATAATCTCTACTTCATAGGTTGATGCAGAAGCGCCAAACAATGGGCCTACAATATCATCAGTGAAGAGGCCGATACCCAAGCTCTGCCAGGGTGAAGCATTGCCACTACCATAGTATTCAAATGAAGCCTCAGCCACAGCCTGTGCCTCACCCTCTGCAATTGTAGCAATAACAACCTTCAACTCACCAGTCAAGTCACCCAAGGGGAGCTTATTAATGCCCTTTACGATATCATAACCCTCAATGTCACCCGAAGCAAGTGCATCAGCTACAGCAGCAGCATCATCACTCTTCTGAGCAATATAGCCCTTAATAGACTCGGCATCCTTACCAAAGTCAACCATTATCTGAGCAAACACATTCTGAGCTTTGTCTGTCAGAACACCATCAAACTCAGCAACTACAGAATAGTCAGGAATATAGAAACCATTAGCCTGAATGGTTTCAACTTTATTACCAAATGAACCAGCATCAACAAAGTAAATCAAATTTAAAGTGAACTTTCCTGTGGTAGGATCATAGGTACAGGGATATTTTTCATAGATATCAGGATTACCTGAATAATGTGCAATATCGGCAACAGTAACAGCACCATATTTTGCATTATCAGCAGCAAACTGTTCAGCTACTTGGCAAGCATGAGTCTGAGGATTATAGTCAATGTAAAGTGTCACATCAGCCCCCCAATGCTCAATTTTGAACTGGCCAACTGACGAATCAATAGTTGACTGGCGATATGAGATAGGAAGATCTGGGTCATCACCAGTCCAATAGATTGTGTATGTGTAAGTACAAGCTGTTGTAGTTGCACCCAAAGGCCATGCACTTGCATCATTACCAGCAGCAACCCATTCATCCAGATTTGCACACCAAGGAGTCCAGGGAGCAGGACAGATTACTTTGAGAACGTACTCACTACCACCATAAGGTGTGGTCACATCACCATCAAGTTTGATAGTCAGAGTAGCCAACTCATCATACTTAAGGTCCTTGTATGTAACCTTAATCTCAGCTTCCTTCTGGCCTTCAGCAAATGAAACTGCGTCTTCAACAACATATCCATTCACTGATGAAGATGAGGTAAGCTTAACATTAATCGCCTCAGAAGCATCAACACGAGAAACAGGCACAGTGAATGAACCTTCAAGACCACCCAACTCCATGCTGGTGACATTGGTCAGGGGGAAATAAACCTGAGAACCTGCCACAACACTGGCGGGAGAATACTCGTAATCATTTTTGTCGCACGAAGCCAATCCGAAGACAGCAAGAAGCGCTAACAAAGTAATTTTAATATTTTTCTTCATAATTGTCTATTTTTTGGGATTGGTTTATTCTGCCCATGGCTTATAACTGTCAGTAGGATCGGGATTATTCATACCCTTCAAAGCCTTATTATTGTTAGACTCTGTAATCACCATTACAAAATTTGTCCATGCAGGACGGCCATTGGTGTTCAGACGGGTCTGGATATCCTGCCAGTTCGTACCTTCATAGCCACGGGTAACAGACATATTTAAACGCTTAATATCAAAGAAGGTCTGACCCTCACCCCACAATTCAACACGCTTCTGGAAAACAATTTCCTCCACCAAATCTTCGGTAGTAGTAGCCTTGCAGTTGTAGTTGGGGTCACGGTTTTCCTTCATGAATTTATTAATCAAGTTCTTACCACGATCCATATCCTGGTGGGCAGCAGCTTCGGCCTCAATAAAGTACATTTCCTCTACACGCATGTAAGGCACAGCAGTCGCAGCACCTGTCTTATAATCCTCAGCATTGCCTTCGCCTGGACGGAATTTGAGCGATGCGTAATCAGGAAGGTAATTCAGAAGATCATCGCCACTAATGGCAGGGGTAGTAGCCGTTTCGCGGAGTGCACTACCGGCAGGAGCCAACCACTGCTTCTTACGCCAGTCAGTATCAGAGATACGCTCATACATCTTCTTATCAATGCAGACATACATATCAGCACCAGGACCTGAATAACCAAAAGTGGTCTGATTGCTGACCCATGAGATGAAGTTAATGATACCACTGGTTACAGAACGACTCTCTGGAGTCTGCTGACCTGCCCACATAAAGTCAGAAGCAGTATTGTATCCATTAGTCACACTCAAAGCACGTGCCTCGGTATAAGGCTTAACAGAAGCAGCAGAAATAGCCAGACGAGCGTACTTTTCAGCATTAGCATAGTCTTCTACCCACATATAGAGACGTGCCTTCAAACCGAGGATACAAGACTTGTCGGGCAAAGTACCTCCCTGTGTAGAGGGCAACTTGTCAATATTCTGTTCTGCCTCATCCAAGTCAGCCAAGATATTGTTGAACATTTCCTGACGAGGAAGACGAGGATTGTTGGCTGCCTCTGCAGGAGTAGTCTTGTCTGACACCCAGGGCACAGTCAAGCCTTCTATATCAGCACCTTCTGCATTAGTCTTGAACTTCTCATTGGGAAGAAACTCATACATACGTGCCATATCAATGTAAACCAAAGCACGATAGCCCAAAGCGGCAGCACGATAACCCAACTGAGCATCAGTAGCATTTGCTGGATCAACAGCACCGACAACCTGGTTAATTGACAGCAAGAAGCCATAATGGAAGTTCCAAGTGAACTGAGTCTTCAACTTATTTTCATCCATCTGCTTGTTCTGTGACCAGTAATAGAAATGCCATCCATAGCCAATGCCATCACCATTCTGGCAATAGTCACCCGTAAGGTAATCACGGATAACCATGTGAGCAGGATAACCAAAGAAACTGTGCCAGTCCTCACTCCAAAGGCTAATTGACTTTGCAGGCATACCCATCACTAAAGCCTCAGTAGCAGCAGGTGAGGTCTGCACCTGCTCCTCAGTTGCAGTGCTTGACAAGGGGAAGGTCTCCTCAATACAACCTGTCAAGGTTGCAACACCTGCAGCCATACTGGCAAAGAGAAATAATTTATTTATTTTTTTCATAATTTATATCATCTTTTATTATCTATTCGAGTTCGTACCTCTCAATTAGAACTTAACCTGAACACCAGCACTAATTGCACGGATAGGTGCATAATAAAGAGTACTGCTACCACCCGTTACGCTCTGACGTGGATCAAGACCCTTACGTGCAGACCATACAAACAGATTATCTCCTACAACATAGAAACGTACACTGTTTATACCGATATTGCTAAGAATCTTTTTGGGCATAGTATAGCCAAGGGTAATATTAGATAAAGAAAGATAGCTTGCGTTGGTAATAAAACGATCACTACCGTAAGCAGAATAGCTATCACCTACGTTCAGGCGAGGAATATTGCTTCCCTGGTTGGTTTCGCTCCATGCATTAAGCAAGTCCTTGTGGAATGCATAACCGGCATCCAGGCTCATCAAGCCAGCATAGCCTGAGTCATATACCTTACCACCAATCTGATACTGGAAGTCAACACTCAAGTCAAAGCCCTTGTATGAAACCGAAGTACCGAAACCACCATATACATCGGGCAACATATCACCCACAATGTAATCGGTTGCCTCACCACCCTTAGTGGTTGTATATTGACCCACAATTACATCAGTACCATCAGGATTCTTTGCAATCTCGTCGGTATAGATGATTTTACCATCTTTATCAGTCTTGACATTGCCATCCGCATCATATTCAGGAACGTAACCAAGTTGATCCTTATAATACAGAGCCATACCATTCATTGAGGGATCATATTTCATATCGCTCTCAGGAGTACCGGGCTTATAAGTTGTCTTGTAGGTTTCCTCTGAATAAACGCCTGCATACTTTTTGGTGAAGTAACTATAGCGTGAAAGACCCTCTGAGTAGAAGTAGCTACCGCTACTGTAACCCATGTGACCATCCTTACACTGAGTCTTACGCTCCTCTGCCAACTCAGTAATCTTGTTAGCATTCGAAGTGATGTTGGCAAACACATTCCACTCAAGATCCTTGTTCTTAATGATTACACCGTGAAGATCGATTTCAATACCGTGATTACGCATGTTGCCGACATTGTCATAGAAGCTGGTGTAACCGAAAGAAGGAGCATAAGGAATACTACTTACCAAACCACTGGTGTGATTGTTGTAGTACTCAATGCTACCACTCAAACGATTCTTGAACATAGCGAAATCAACACCAATGTTAAATTTGGTATTAGTTTCCCAAGTGAAATTCTCGTTCTTACCAAGAGTAGAAGGAATCAAAGATACAGAATTATTTGAGTTGGTAATAGAATAACGATTGGTATAGTAGTAACCACCCAAACCGAAGTCAATACCATTCTGACCGAAAGATGCCTTAAGCTTCAACATATCAACGAAGTCTGCCTTAAACCAATCCTCCTTGCTGATCATCCAACCTGCACTGGCACTATAGAATGAACCCCAGCGATGATCAGGATGGAATGCAGAAGAAGCCTGGCGCATACCAGAAGCGTGTACATAATAGCGGCTATCGTAGCTGTACATTACACGAGCCAACCATGACTCGGTGTTGTAAATAGACTCTGAAGAACCAGTATTGTCAACCACTACAGCACCGCTCAACTCAACATTGGCCTGAGAGAACATATTGTGGCGCTGACCCCAGACATCAACACTGTTGGTGCGATAATACTCATGACCAAACATAGCCTCAATGTCATGCTTGTCATACTGCTGGTGCCAGTTCAAACGCTGTTGATAGTTTTGGTTAAGGATACGATCCTGTTCAATAGTTACACTACCATTCTGACTCTTATACTGGCCAAAGTAAGGATTAGTTGAATCATTGTAACGCACCTCACTCAAATAAACATTGTTGATACTGTTTACAGTAAAGCCATAGGGAAGAAGCAAAGTCACAGTACCAGTACCATTGAACTTATTGTCTGCACTCTTGCAAGTGTTAACCAAGACATCACTCAAGGGGTTACTCTGACCCATGTAAGGACGAGCGATACCAAGACCAGAAGTAGCATCACCATAGTCATAAGCCAAAATGCCAGACTCCTGATGAGTGAGGATGTTACCATACGCATCACGCATATACACAGGATAAATAGGAGCAAGGTACTGCAATGCGAACATATTGCCTGATGATGAAGAACCCTCACCATTAGAGCTTCTGTCAACATACTGATTGTTTGCATGTGAATATGACACATTAGCACCCAACTTCAACCAAGGCTTCAACTTATAGTCAGCCTTCAAACGAGTGGTAATGCGCTCATATTGTGAATTGGTGGTGATACCCTCGTTGTTCAAGTAATTCACACTTGCATAGTAGTTACCTCTATCACTTGAACCAGAAGCGCTTACACCATACTCCTGACGCAGACCATTGTGATAGGTCTCATCGTTCCAGTTATCAGGAATAAGATAGTATGACTGACCATCACGACCAGTAACCACATTACCAAGAGTTGAGCTTGGATTCAACTTACCGTTGGTACCAATCATAGCCTGTCCTGCGGGTACGTTGTACACATTATAACCCAAACCAAAACCACCGGTACGGTCAATCAGGTTATTGTTGGCCCACTGCCATGAAGAGGTAGCATCTTTACTCAACTGGTTAGAAGCATAATTGTTCAAACCCTGATAATAGAGTTCATAGTAACCAGCAGGGCTGTCAACGATATCATAGCGGCGTGATCCCTTCATGTTAGCACCCCACTTCATGTCAACGCTAATCTCTGCATCGTTATGCGAGCGACCAGACTTAGTGGTAATGAGAACAACACCATTACCACCACGTGCACCATACAATGCCGTAGAAGCAGCATCCTTCAATACAGTCATTGACTCGATATCAGAAGGAGAAATGCTATTCAAAGAACCATCGTAAGGAGAACCATCCAACACGATCAAAGGCTCTTGACCAGCTACCAATGAATTGAAACCACGGATACGGATAGAAGCCACATTATCGGGCTGACCAGAAGCGCTGAAAATCTGCACACCGGCAGCCTTACCCTTCAATGCATCTACTGCATTAGTAGCCTGAATCTTACTGATTTCATTAGCACCTACGATAGAAGCAGAACCGGTAAATGAAGACTTGGTCTGAGTACCATAAGCCACAACCATCACTTCATCCATTGCCTTGGTATTGGTTTCCATGCGGACAACCATACCATCACGTGCACTCAGCTCTGCAGGCTTCATACCCATAAAGCTGAAATACAGATTCTTCTTACCTGCGGGAAGATTAATGGAGAACTTACCGTCAGCATCGGTCAACGAACCAACTTGCGTTTCAGGCACGCGAACGGATACTCCAATCAAGGGCTCGCCTGTCTCTGCGTCAACAACCTTACCGGAAACGCGCTTCTGGGCGAAGGCCATGCTTGCTGTCATTAACATGCAAGCAAGGAACAACCATAATTTTTTACCCATGTTTTTTTGTTTTAATTAATAATAAATAATGTATGTTTTTTCTCGATTTAAATCTGGTTTCGTAACAATTATAAAAAATTGGGCATGTATTAAAGCATATTATCAAAAAACAAATTTATATGTCCGTCCAAAAAGCAGACAAATAAGTCAGTTATTCTCAAGATAGCTCATACAACAATGTCTCTTTGTCATTTTTTGCAAAAACAACTTAAAAACATCACATTTTTTTAATATTTTTACATAAACATTAGGCAAAATTAGCACTTTTTTACGAAACTGACAAAAAAAGTAAAAAAAAACTAATACAAAAAATGCCGTATTTGAACAAGAACAACAAAAAAACGCTTAATTGTAGTAAAAAAAGCCAATTAGTAAGATACAAGCGCCATTATGAGAACTAATGAAAAGGTTTTGCGTGACAAGCATAGCAAATGTAAACATTAGAGAACATAATAGCAGGTACAAAAGTAGGGTTTACAGATAGGCAAAGAAGTAATGAACAGATGAAGAAAGTCCATTCGGCCACCATAAAAAAGATGACCGGATGGACTTCTATGTGTGTAGTATGACCGTTATGGCATAACAGACAATCCAACTATCTGCCTTAACAGACGATTCAACTATCTGCCATAAAGGAGAATTCAACAATTTGCCTTAACAGACACACAAAGGAAGATGAAACTACTCGTCGAAGAGTGCCTTCATGAAATTATTCAAATCCTTTTCAAGGTCGGGCATAAGAGAGCCTGTGAGGATTTGCTGCTCATCATCCACGAGATAGATATCCGAGAGCGTCTCATGATCGCCATCCACCAATACAAATGAGAAGGGATGCAATATAGACATCTTGTCGATTTCTGCACGAAGTGCATCCAGACGACCGTAAAGGATGGGGGTAACCTGATCATAGAAATCCTCTTCCTTACTACTTATCCATTGTTCCACCACACAGCGATTCAGTTCCTTGTCATCATCGTCATAGGCAAGGAAGTCACCCGAATCCGGACGAAGTTCCAGATGGATATCGGTTAATACTGGTTCCTGTGAGGCAGGAAACTTGGCAACGATCTTGCGTATTGCACGATCAATCTCTTGAATGGTTTGCTGAGTTGCGTCCATAGGCCTCTACCCCAGCCCCTCCCCCAAAAGGGAGGGGAGTCTGCAGACAGGGGATGTCTGTTTTATACGTACTATTGTTTATCTATTACATTTACCTTCCCCACCCTAATTTTCCCCTCCCTTTTGGGGGAGGGGTCGAGGGAGAGGCTTCTCTTCTTACAAGTTACGTCCGTGACAAGCCTTGAACTTCTTACCAGAGCCACAAGGACAGAGGTCATTGCGACCTGGCAACTTTTCTGCCTGTACAGGCTGCTGACGGCGAGCCTCCTCGCTGCGAGTGTCCTGGGCAGCTGCTGCACGCTGAGCAGGATCAGTCAAGTCATTGCGCGACTCGGTGTACTGAGGACGTCCGTACTGGGGACGACTGTACTCGGGAGCCTCACGAACCTGCTGTGCTGCCTGTTGTGCTGCTTGCTGAGGAGTCTGCTTGGGAGTCTGCTGAGGTTCTTGCTGAGGAGCCTGTTCTGCATTCTGCTGCTCCTGCTGGGCCTGAGTAACCTGAGGAGGCAACTGACCACGCATCAGCACGCTGATAGTCTTGTTGTTGATAGTATCTACCATAGAATCGAACAACTTCACGCTCTCAAGCTTGAAGATCAAGAGAGGATCCTTCTGCTCATAGCTTGCATTGTTTACAGAGTGCTTCAACTCATCGAGCAGACGGAGGTTCTCCTTCCAAGCCTCATCGATGGTATGCAAGAGGATAGACTTCTCGAACTGCTTCACGAGAGCCTGCGACTCTGTCTCGTATGCCTCACGCAGGTTGACGGTAATCTGATATACACGACGGCCATCGGTGATGGGCACAAGGATATTCTCGTACATGGCACCCTGAGGGCTCTCTGTAATCTGCTTGATGACAGGATAGGTAACAGAAGCCAACAGGTCGGTCTTCTCCTTGAAGCGAGCCATAGCGGCCTGATAAGCCTTCTCGCACAAGTCATCGAGATTATGACCTGCATCCATCAGTTCCTGTTCGGTGTAGGGAATCTCCATTGCCAGGATCTCAATGAACTTCTCCTTCATACCCTCATAGGTATAGTTCTCCACGATGTGGCATACACGGTCCCAAATCATGTTTGAGATATCCATACCGATACGCTCACCCATCAAGGCATGACGACGCTTCTCGTAGATAACTGTACGCTGCTTGTTCATCACGTCATCGTACTCCAGCAGACGCTTACGAACACCGAAGTGGTTCTCCTCTACCTTCTTCTGGGCACGCTCGATGCTCTTGCTGATCATAGAGTGCTCAATCATCTCACCCTCCTTGAAGCCCAGGCGGTCCATTACCTTGGCAATACGCTCACTGGCAAACAGACGCATCAGCTTATCCTCAAGTGAGACGAAGAATACTGAGCTACCGGGGTCACCCTGACGGCCAGAACGTCCGCGCAACTGACGGTCCACACGACGGCTCTCGTGACGCTCAGTACCGATGATGGCCAGACCACCAGCAGCCTTCACCTCGGGAGAGAGCTTGATATCGGTACCACGACCTGCCATGTTGGTAGCAATGGTCACGGCGCCCAGTCCATCGGTACTCTGACCTGCAAGGGCAACAATCTCAGCCTCCTTCTGGTGCAACTTCGCGTTCAACACCTGATGAGGAATCTTACGCATAGAAAGCATCTTTGAGAGCATCTCACTAATCTCGACGCTGGTAGTACCCACCAATACGGCACGACCCTCTGAGCGGAGCTTCTCAACCTCCATGATGACGGCCTTGTACTTCTCTCGCTGAGTCTTGTACACACGGTCGTTCATATCATTACGCAGGATGGGACGGTTGGTAGGAATCTCAACCACATCCAGCTTATAGATGTCCCAGAACTCACCAGCCTCTGTGATAGCGGTACCAGTCATGCCCGAGAGCTTGTGATACATACGGAAGTAGTTCTGCAGGGTAATGGTAGCGAAGGTCTGTGTGGCAGCCTGTACGCGTACATGCTCCTTGGCCTCGACAGCCTGATGCAAGCCATCGCTCCAGCGGCGACCTTCCATGATACGACCCGTCTGCTCATCGACAATCTTAATCTCGCCGTCCTGGATGACATACTCATCGTTGAGGTTGAACATGGCATAGGCCTTCAGCAACTGCTGTATGGTGTGCACACGCTCGCTCTTGACTGCGTAGTCAGCATAGAGTGCATCCTTCTTGGCCACACGCTCCTCGGTAGTCAGGGAACTGTCACCCTCGATGGCAGAAACCAATGAAGTGATATCGGGCAAGACGAAGAGCTGTGGATCGCTCACCTGACTTGCCATCCAGTCATTACCCTTGTCGGTGAAGTCAACGCTGTTCTGCTTCTCCTCTACCACGAAATAGAGAGGCTCCACACACTCAGGCATGCGCTTGTTGTTATTCTCCATGTAGATGGCCTCAGTAGCCAGCATACCAGCCTTGATTCCAGGCTCAGAGAGGTACTTGATAAGTGCCTTGTTCTTAGGCCAAGCCTTGTGACTGCGATAGAGCTGAAGGAAACCCTGTGCGGTAACATCCTTCTTACCCTCGTCTGTACCCTGCTTGATGAGGTTCTTGGCCTCAGCCAGGAACTGGGTGGCCAGCTGACGCTGTACGCCGAACAAGCGCTCTACGAGGGGCTGCCACTGCTCAAACTGCTGATCCTCGCCACGAGGGATGGGACCGCTGATGATAAGAGGAGTACGTGCATCGTCAATCAGCACGGAGTCAACCTCATCGACAATGGCAAAGTTATGGGCGCGCTGTACAAGATCCTTGGGGTCTGTAGCCATATTGTCGCGCAGGTAGTCAAAACCAAACTCGTTATTGGTACCAAACGTGATGTCGGCCAGATAAGCCTTGCGACGAGCGTCACTGTTGGGCTGATGCTTGTCGATACAATCCACTCGCAAGCCGTGGAACATATAAAGAGGACCCATCCATTCTGAGTCACGCTTAGCCAGATAGTCGTTGACGGTAACCACATGCACACCATTTCCGGTCAAGGCGTTCAGGAACACGGGACAGGTACCCACGAGGGTCTTACCTTCACCCGTAGCCATCTCAGCCACCTTACCCTGATGCAGTACGGTACCGCCAAAGAGCTGCACGTCATAGTGGACCATGTTCCAGAGGGTGTCGTTACCACCGGCAACCCAATGGTTGTGGTAGATGGCCTTGTCGCCCTCAATATCCACGAAGTCGAAACGAGCTGCAAACTCGCGGTCGAGGTCTGTAGCCGTTACCTCGATGTTCTCGTTGTTTGTAAAGCGTTCTGCCGTGCTCTTCACGATGGCAAAGGCAATGGGGCGAACCACCTCCAGCTCTACCTCAAGACGCTCCAGCACATCTTTCTCCAACTTATCAATCTGCGAGAAGATAGGAGCACGATCCTGAATCTCGGTCTGCTCAATCTTAGCCTTAAGCTCTGCTATTTGCTGACGGAGGTCGTCGGCAGAGTGTTGTACCTGATTTTTGATTTCTTCTGTCTTGGCACGCAACTCATCGTGGCTGAGTGCCTGAATCTGGGGATAGATCTCGGTGACCTGAGCCACGAGGGGCTGAATGGCCTTCAAGTCGCGACTGGCCTTATTGCCGAAGATCTTACTCAAAAAATTTGTTATGCTCATATAATGATTTATTTTTTACGATTTAAGAAACAGGACCTTTTGCATAATTCACAATGCACAATTCATAATTCACAATGCAAAAGTCATAATGCAAAAGTCCCCAAAAGATGAATACGATGGTGGATGGCTTAGTCAAGCGGACCTGCCGAACAGCCATTCGGGGCACGTATTCTAAGGGAACGCGCCAAAGTGGGAGCGATGCGATCCACTGTTACAGGAGTCTCTATCGTGCTCTTCTCGACATTAGTTCCCAGGAAAATCAAGGGGAAGCCCATATACGACTCGCGTGAGATGCGGTCCTCGTGGGTGTTCTCGTTAATCAGATGCCAGCCTGGAGCCACCTGGATAAGAATGTCGCCCGACACACGGGGGTTGTGGGCATTGCGCAAACGGCTGATATTGGGAGTACCGGCTCCCATGAGCAATCGCTGGGTGGTGAACACGTCACGCACACCCGACAACTGCATCAGGAAGTCCTGACTACGCTCCAGCACTTCAGCCTGGTTCAAGGCGCGATTCTCAAGCAGCTTGAGGTTAAGATAGAGTTGATTGCCCAAGGCAGTCTCGACATACTGTCCCTGCCCATAAACGGCAATCAGATACATATTTAATAATAATTGCGCACGCGTGATATTGAAAGTGCCGGTAGGAATGCGATAGGGCTCAAGGTTGGTGCTTTGCTCATCGGCATAGCCCGTGCTTGTCAGCACAAAGAGCACACGGTTCTTGCCCACCTTCTGTTCCACGAACGACATCCAGTCGGCCAGCTTGCTGTCAAGGCGAACGTACGTATCCTGCATCTCCATAGGACACTCGTCCACGCCCTTGTGCATATAGTTGCCAGCATAGAAGTTGACGGTAAGGAAATCGGTCACGCCATCCATGCCCAGCGAGGTGCTCTTCATGCAGAACTCTGCGAAACGCACCACCTCATCATTCACCAGGGCACTTTCCTTGAGTTCGCGCACCTTACGCTCACCCGAGAAGGTGTGCTTGAAAGGAGAACGAACGCCTCCTGCCACAAAATAGTTGAAACCGCCGACAAGTGAGTTGACCGGTTCCCATTTGAGCGAAGAGATGCGGTCCTTCAGTCCGTCTTTGGTGTTGTATGTCAAAGCCCATGTAGGGAACTGACCGTAATAGTCGGTGCTACACCACTGGCCAGTGAGGTCATTTATCCAGAAAGCGCCATCGGCAGCATGTCCGGCAGCCAGAACCGAAGCGTCGCGATAGGGCGAGATGCTGTAAACCAAAGCCTTGCCTTCGGTAGCCACCTTCAGTTCGTCGGTAATGGTACTTACCGCCAGATTGGACGCGCTGCTCTGCTCAATGGTGAGAAGTCCCTTGAATGCCTTGTCCTCCACACAGAACACAGGTTGCAGGGACGCTCTGTCCAGCCATCGCTCACCCACGATGCCATGCTCGTAAGGAGAGCAGCCACCCATCAAGGATGCCACGGCTGAGGCACGATCGGGCGAAGAGAAAGGATATTCTGCCTGACGATACACACGTCCCTGCTTGAGCAAACGCTTAAAGCCATCCTCGCAATACAAAGGCGAGAATGCCTCCATATAGTCGGTTCGCAACTGGTCGATGACAATGTTCACGACCAGGCGAGGGACTTCGGGAGCCACTTGCGCTTCTGCCGGAATGGCAGACAGGATGACCATCAGTGTGGTCAGTAAGCGATGTCTGTTCGAATTCGTCATTTGTATCGTCGTGAACTTGTTTTTACCCGCTTGAACTTCCTTGCATTCGTCTTATTGCCTGGCCTTGACGAAGTGGCAGGAGCAAACTTGGCATAATTGATAATATAACTCAATGGACGTGTCAGCAAACCTAATGCCAAAGGTAAGGTTATGACACTAAAATGCTGTGGAATCCATGGAATGGCCACAATAAACAATGTCAGAACTGCCACATTGGCATAATGATAGACACAACGTCGCTGTTTGATGGCACTCCACACCACCCAAGGCATGCAGACGAGGGGGATAGGATTGAACACCCACACCTGCCAGTTGCTGCCCACGGTGGGATGCTCTGAGAAGATTGCCATGAAAGTCACCAACAAACCTGCCACACCGACACCCGGCATCAGCAGTAGGTCAATCACCCACAGCGTCTTCTTCAGCCAATACTCCAATCCAGCAAGCAGCACCAGCACTACTGCAAAGATGATGCCACAGGCGAGCGGAGAGAGGGGGAAGCCCTTAGGTCTGGGAACATCGCGCTTCTCAAGCAGCACCACAGGCTTGCCCAACACCAATGGACGAGAATTGTTGGCACTATCAAGCACTACGGCCTCATCAAAATAGGTCTGCAGGGAGAAAGGCAGAAACTGTGCGGCACGGTCTGACAGCAATGTGTCGGTATTGGCACCCAGCAACAGGTCGTTGCCCAGTTCCGACCACGAAGCCTCCTTCGTGTACTCATGCAGCATCTCACGATAGGTCTTCTTGGGCTGCTCCTTGTAGAGCACATCTCCATCGATGCACGACTCCACCATATCGCGGACACGAGTGGTGCAGTTGCAGGTAAGGAAATTATAGCGATACACGCGGTTCTCTGGCATGGCATTCTCAATCAGCCTTTGTTCCACCTCATTGGCCTCGCTACGGGTCAGGTTGATGGTCTGGCTCACAATGCTTGAACCTCGCTGCACATATTCATCCTCAAAAAGCGTGAAGGGGAGGGGCTGTACCAGATAGTCGGTCTTGCCCAACACGAAACGCCAGACAAAGTGAGGCTTGGAAAATTCAAACACGCCATAGTTGAACACCGCATCCGTACCCCTGGTGTGGTTTGTGACACGAATAGCCGTATGGCCATACAACTCGTACACAAGGTCACCAGGCGAACACGTCAGCAGCGCAACCGTGATACTGTCGTTCCCACGTTGCGCGCGCAAAGTCACTTGCCCCAATACGAAAGAAAGGGTCAAGATGAGCAGTTTGATAGCCGTTTTACTTGCCTTAAACATCCTTTATGTCGCTTTTTTCGACGCAAAGTTACAAATAAGCAAGCGAAAATGCAAATTACATGTCAATATTTCAACCAAAACTAAGCGCATTTGACACTTTTATCTTGTCAGGAGTATAAAAAAATGTAAAAAAACAAAAACATTTGTCCCGTTTTTGCTACGTTAGTTCAAATTTACTAACTTTGCAGCACAAATTTCATGAACCGATTCCACGGAAAAAAGTGAAGACAACAAGAAAGAGTTTGAACCTGATTATCGACATAGGCAACACAAGAGCCAAAATGGTGGTGTTTGACGGCCAGCGCATCGTGGACCAGATCTACGGGGAGAGCCAAACGCTCTGCGCCATCGATGAAGTGACGAGCCAATATGCCATCACGAAAGCGATATTGAGTTCGGTGGGACAGATCGGGAGTGAAGCGGAAGCCAAACTGAAGAGCCTTCCCTACCCCATCCTTCGCCTCAGCAACACGACCCCCCTGCCTGTCGATCTGCAATGGAGGCCTTACGGAACGACCTCCTGCATAGACATGCCCACCTCCATGGGAGCCGACCGCATCGCTGCCATCGTGGGCGCCATGTGCATGATGCCCCACACCCCATTGCTAATCATAGATGCCGGCACCTGCGTGACCTATGAGGTGATTGACGACGAGGGCTACTATGCGGGTGGTAACATTGCCCCTGGCTTGCAAATGCGCCTTGCCTCCATGCACGAGCATACCGCCCTGCTGCCCAAGGTAGAGAGCCAGGGTGAGGTCCCCCTGCTGGGGCACAGCACGGATACATGCATGCGAAGTGGAGCCGTGCTGGGGTTGCAATACGAAATAGAGGGCTACATCAACTTCTGGAAAGGACGTTTCCCGGCGCTTCACGTTTTTCTCACGGGAGGTGACACAAAAGACTTCCCGACGGAAGGCAAGGACTACATCCACATAGAGCCCCAGCTGGTAACCAAGGGTCTGAACTACATTCTGATTGGGAATTAGGGCTCTTTCGCTTCTGCCCCCGAACAGCCTTCGCACGACTTTCACCCGACCATCCCCCACAATTCTCCACGGATTTGTGGAGGAACCTCGGAGGAACCTCGGGAGCTGCGTGGAGAAAACGGGCAAAGCTGAGCATGAAAGCCTATCGGATGTTGATGGGAAATCTTCGAGTTTCCTTCACGCTTCACTCAGGGTGCGCTCAGGGTGCGCTCACAAAACCGTGGAGAACCGTGAGTGAACTGTGAGCGAAAGTAAAGTGCAAACAAAAGCATGAAGCCGAAAACAGGCGAATGCAATGAAGCCAAATTGCCACATGATTGAAAAAATTCCGCCAAAAGATGTGGGTTTCTCGGATTTTATTTGTACTTTTGCCCTCCATTACGATTTTGCTTGCATTTGTAATGCAATAAAAAGACAGGCCGGAAACCCGGCACAACATAATCACAGGCCATACGGCTTTACCGCATGCACAAGCAATAACTATTTGTGGCTAAAGAGCTTAAAGACAATAGCCGTGGGCATTGCGGAATCAAGGTATAAAGAAAAGTTTTTCGAAAAACATATAGCTAAGTGAACAAAATAAAAGTAATACTCGCCAGCACAGCCATGGCATGGGCTTCGGCCAACGCATGGGCACAAAATGGCAACAACTCGTCCTATTCGCGCTTTGGACTTGGAACCATGTCCGAACAGTCGCAGACCTTCAACCGAGGCATGGGTGGTGTTGCGATGGGATTGCGTAGCGGTAAGAACGTCAACATGCAAAACCCCGCTTCCTATTCCGCCATCGACTCATTGACCTTCCTCTTCGACGTGGGCATGACTCTACAATATGGCCACCTCAGCGCCAATGGCTCAAGCACCAACGCACGCAATGCCACCTTGAGCAACGTCAACGCAGGATTCCGCGTGGCAAAGAACCTGGGCATGTCGTTCGGTTTCGTGCCTTTCACCAACATTGGCTATACCTTCCGCTCTGAAGGCAGAGTAGGCAACAACTTCACATCAGCACAGCCAGTCACCACCCTGACCACCTACACCGGTAGCGGAGGCTTGCACCAACTATACATCGGAGCCGGATGGAAACCATTCAAGTGGCTGTCTGCCGGTGTGAACGCAAGCTATGTGTGGGGTGACTACAACCACACCATATCGCAGACCTTCTACGAGGGAACAACCGTCAGCTCGAGCTACAGCAGCCAGACGCAACAGTATTCTGCCGACATCACATCCTACAAACTGGACTTCGGCCTTCAAGTGCCCATCCGCATAAGTCCTGCCGACCACATCACACTCGGTGCCACCTACGGGTTGGGCCATACACTCAATGGCACAGCCACACGCCTTCGCTACACAAGCGTAGGCGACTCTACCGAGATGAGCGTGGATAAAGCATTCGACATCCCCCAGACCATCGGAGCAGGTCTGTCATGGCAGCACAAAAACCAGCTGACCGTAGCAGCTGACATGAAATACGAGAAATGGAGCGAGTGCAACATGCCTATGCCTGGCAACACAGCCACCGGCGACATCACCTATACGGTGAAGACAGGTGCCTATAACGACCGCACACGCTATGCCATTGGTGCAGAGTATGTTCCCAACGCTAACGGAAGAAGCTACCCGGGCACGATACGCTACAGAATGGGATTCAACTACACGTCTTCCTACCTGAAAATAAACGGACAGGACGGGCCCACCGAATACAGGGCAACCGTTGGTTTGGGCTTACCCCTGAAGTCAAGAAAGATGGGCGAGGACGCATCGGTCATCAACGTGTCAGCTGAATGGATGATGCGCAAGCCATCGGTGGCAAGCATGATTAAGGAGAACTACTTCATGCTCAACATTGGCATCACATTCAATGAGGGATGGTTCAAGAAATGGATGATTAGATAGTGAGGAAGTTTCTTGTCATATTCACCACCGTCCTTGCCACCCTTATCAGTTCGTGCGGGGCAGAACAGGAGCACATGGCTGATGCCATCAACGAAAGCGACTCATTGGCGTTCATGACCGCCAACGGAGTGAGTACGCTCATCTCCGACTCGGGTGTGATACGATACAAACTGGTGGCTGAGGACTGGCAGATACACAACAGCACCAGCCCTGCTACTTGGAAGTTTCTGCATGGTTTCTTCATGGAGCGCTTCGACGAGAACATGCACACCGACCTTTTCGTGCAAGCCGACACGGCCTTTCTGCACACCCAGCGAACCTGGGAACTGCGTGGACGTGTGATAATCAAAAACTTGCAAGGAACGTTGTTTCGCACCGAGGAGTTATTCTGGGATATGAACGAGCATAAGATGTGGAACAGCAAACCCATGGACATCTTTATGCCCGACCGCGAGTTGCATGGTACCGATTTCCGCTCAAACGAGCAGATGACAGACTACTACGTTACCAACTCAGTAGGTGCCTTCCCAGCCAGCGACACGGAGAACGAGACACCCGTACCTGAACCCGAGCCGCAAACCGAGGAGGAGGCTATGGATGCGCTGAGAAACAAACCCGTAACGAACCCCAACCCCAACAAAGTACAGCTACCCGCCAAACCGGCACCAAAGAAATAATAATGACATTAAATACCACCACACTCATCATATACACCCTTGTCGTGTTGCTCTTATCCGCCTTCTTCTCGGGTATGGAGATAGCATTCGTGTCGTCCAGCAAACTACGCTATGAGATGGACAAGGCAAGCAACAGCTTCAGCAGCAAGATGATGGGAGTATTCTACAAGCACCCCAACAACTTCATCTCCACCCTCTTGGTGGGCAACAACATTGCACTCGTCATCTATGGCATCCTGATGGCTCAGCTACTGGGAATATGGTTCATCAACGACCTGCACCTGAACGAGGGACTGGACCTGATACTCAACACGGTCATCTCTACGCTCATCGTGCTGGTGACGGGAGAGTTTCTGCCCAAAACGCTTTTCAAGCACAACCCCAACCGCATGCTGAGGATATTTGCCCTCCCCATGTTCATCATCTACATCATCCTCTACCCCATCAGTAAGTTTACCAGCGGATTGAGCAAGATGCTGCTGCGCATTTGCGGTATAAAAGTAAACAGAAACGACGGAGATGCCACCTTCACGAAAGTGGACCTCGACTACCTGATACAAAGTAACATTGACGATGTAAAAAATGAGGAAGAACTGAACAATGAGGTCAAGATGTTTCAGAATGCCCTGGAGTTCAGTTCTGTTAAGGTTCGCGACTGCATCGTGCCACGTACTGAGATAGATGCCGTAGGGATGGACACACCCCTGGAGGCACTCAAGAACCAGTTTGTGGAATCAGGACACTCAAAGGTCATCGTCTATGGGGATGACATTGACGAAATCAAAGGATACGTACATTCCTCTGAGATGTTCCGCCTGAGTCCCACGGACAGATGGTCTGACTACATCCGTGAGGTTTCGTTTGTACCCGAAACCATGCCGGCACAAAAACTGCTGAAAACATTCATACAGCAGAAACGCTCAATAGCCGTAGTAGTGGATGAGTTTGGAGGCACAAGCGGCATTGTCACCTTAGAGGACCTGGTGGAGGAAATCTTTGGCGAGATTGAAGACGAGCATGACAACACGCACTACATTGCCACCGACCTGGGCAACAACGAGTACATGCTGTCTGCCCGAATGGAGATAGAACAGGTGAACGAGAAGTTCGACCTCAACTTGCCCGAGAGCGACCAATACCTTACGGTAGGCGGACTCATCCTGCACAAGTACCAAAGCTTCCCCAAGCTTAACGAAGTAGTTAAGTTTGACAATTTCGAATTTAAGATAATGCAAAAGACCACTACGAAAATCGTGCTGGTAAGGCTGAAAGTAAACTAACAAACTTCGCTTTTGTCCTTTTTTTGACTGTTTTTTATTACGACAAGGTGCTTTTTTTGCCTTTTACGTGCACGCGTGTGAATCTTTTTTTGTATCTTTGCGCGCTGATTAGGGAGTATTCGCAAGGAATACCCATGATATGCCTTGCCCCCGAGTCAACAAGAAACAGCAACAAATAATAAAAATCATAATACAATGGCAACATTACAAAGTATCAGAAGCAGCAAAGTCACTCAGGCCGCAATTGGCTTGGGCATGCTGGCTTTCATTGCCGGAGGTGCCGTAGAGATCATGAAGAAGAGTGGTCCCGACACTGAGGTTTCAAGTTTGAATGGCGAGTCACTCGACTACGCTGAGCTCAATGACATGGTTGACGAGTACAAGGAAGTGCTCCAGACTATGGGTCAGCTCCCCGCTGGCGAGCAGGTAAGCAACGAGATTCAGGCACAGATCCGTGAACAGGTTTACCGTAGCTACGTGCAGCAGAAGATGATCGAGGGTGAATGCGCTAAACTCGGCATCACCGTTACCGACGCTGAGTTGCAGAACATCATCAAGGCTGGTAACCACCCCTTGCTGGCACAGACTCCCTTCCGCACACAGCAGGGCACCTTCGACCTCCCCGCACTTCAGCAGTTCCTGAAGCAGCGTGAGGAGATGATGAGCAACCCTCAGATTACCCCCGACCAGCGTGAGTACATCGATCGCTACTACAGACTGTGGTGCTTCATCGAGAAGGAGATCAAGAAGAGCACATTGGCACAGAAGTACCAGATGCTGCTGAGCGGCCTCACCATGTCGAACCCCATCAGCGCAAAGGCAAACTTCGATGGCCGTACCAACGAGACCGACATCGTTTTGGCAGCCCTTCCCTACACCACTATCCAGGACAGCGAGATCAAGGTTGAGGATAGCGACCTGAAGGCTAAATACGAGGAATACAAGGAGGCATTCTATCAGACTGGCGAGACCCGCGACATCAAGTACATTGATGTTATCATCAAGGCAAGCAAGGCCGACGAGGAGGCTCTGAACAAGGAAATGGCTGAGTATGCTGAAGACCTGAAGAAGGAAGATGCAGTTATCGAGGCCATCGTAAGCCGTTCACAGTCATTGGTTCCCTACACCGGCATGGCTATCACCACCAAGGCTCTTCCCTACGACATTGCCGCTCGTATTGACTCTATGGCTGTAGGCACTCAGACCGAGCCTTACTATAACATCGCTGACAACACTATGAACATTGTCAAGCTGATGAACAAGGTTAGCCGTCCCGACTCTGTAGAGGTTCGTCAGATTGCAGCTATCAACGCTGATGCAGCTGCTGCCAAGAAGACTGCAGACAGCATCTGCAACGCTTTGCAGGCTGGCGCTAACTTCGACACCATCGCCAAGGCATACAACCAGCCTGCTACCAAGCAGTGGGTGGCAAGTGCCATGTACGAGGGTGCAACCAATCTTGACGATGCTACCAAGAAGATGATTGAGTTCTCTTCAACCTCTTCGGTAGGCTCAATCGAGCAGATTGAGGGTGAAGGTGGTATCATGGTAGTTCAGATTACCGATCGTCGCAATATGGTTGACAAGTACGATGTAGCTGTCATCAAGCGTACCATCGACTTCAGCAATGCAACTGCCAACGATTGCTACAACAACCTCAGCAGCTTCATCGCTACCAACAAGACCGTTGAGGCTATGGAGAAGAACCAGACTGGTGAATATGCTCTTCTTAGCCGCGACAACGTAGAGCCTATGACCAACGCTCTCCCTGGCATCGAAGACTCACGCGAGGTAATCCGCTGGATGTACAAGGAAGCTACCAAGACCAACGACGTTAGCGAGATCTTCTACTGTGGCAAGAACCGCGAGCATCTCGTAGTAGCTGCACTTACCGGCGTACACGCTGAGGGCTATCGCGATTACAACGACGAGCAGATTAAGCAGTACCTCACCAACGAGGTCATCAAGGACAAGAAGGCTGCTAAGCTTCTGGAGAAGATGAACAGCGCTAAGAGCGTGGCTGACGTAGCCAAGATTGCAGGTGCAGTTCAGGACACCGTTCAGCACATCACCTTTGCTGCTCCCGCTTACATCCAGAAGATGGGTGCTGTAAGCGAGGCTGCCATCAGCGGTGCTGCCAGCGCAGCTGCCCAGGGCAAGTTCGTAAGCGGCATCAAGGGTAACGCTGGTGTATATGCTTTCCAGGTATTATCAAAGAACAAGACCGAAGAGAAGTATGACGAGAAGACAGAAATGCAGCGTGCAGCTCAGTCGCAGCAGTATGCTATAAGCAATGGCTTGCAGGCTGACATGCGCAGCCCCTATAGCGTATTCTACAAGATTTATAAGAGCGCTAAGAAGAGCGACAAGCGTCACTTGTTCTACTAATCAATTCCCCCATTTGCATACAAGGGTTGGCATTTAGCCTAACTGTAGCAACATATCGAGGATGCATCAAGACATTGTTTTGCTGCATCCTCTTTTTTTGTACAATTCACAATGCACAATTAATAATTCACAATACACAATAAATATCAATTTAATTCCTTTCGCTCGGCTTGCCACTTAGCAGCTCGCCTGCATAAGAACTCCCTAATACTAAAGCATGCGCAATTAGGTCTATACGCCTACTACAAGTTAGAACGCAGTAATTTCTTGACATAGACAAAGGCATTTCTGGTTCATGATACTCAAACCATCGGCATTTTCAGGTATCGGGAATACATCGGGAATGTATCGGGAATATATCGGGAACATATCGGGCAAGCAAACAAAGGAGCCTTCAAAATAAATCTTATTGACAAAAGCACATTATAAGAAGCGTTGCGTTTAGGCCTATCACAAAAAAACTCTGGTACCTCAAAAAGAGATACCAGAGCTGTGTATGATATGCACTCAGAACAGAGTTCTGAGGGACATATTAGTTGTTCTCGGGACGGAGCTTACGTACGGTCTCAGCAGTACGCCACATCTCGCTCTCACGAAGAGCAGCGAGCTCCTTCTCCAAACCATCACGATAGTCGGGCTTAGAGTTAGCGTCGATAGAGATCTGAGCCTCGTTACCACACTTTACAGAAGCATAGAGCTTCTCAACAACGGGCTTGCAAGCATCGTGGAAGGGGCCCATCCAGTCGAGAGCACCACGCTGAGCGGTGGTAGAGCAGTTAGCGTACATCCAGTCCATACCCTTCTGAGCGAAGAGAGGCATCAAAGACTGAGTCAACTCCTCAACGGTCTCATTGAAAGCCTCAGAGGGAGTATGACCATTCTCACGCAATACCTCGTACTGAGCGAGCAACAGACCCTGAATAGCACCCATCAAAGAACCACGCTCACCGGTGAGGTCAGAAGTAGCCTCGCGCTGGAAGGTAGTCTCGAACAAGTAACCAGAACCGATACCGATACCAAGAGCCAAGGTACGATCCAAAGCCTTGCCGGTAGCATCGTTGTAAACAGCGTAAGAGCTGTTCAAGCCACGACCCTCGAGGAACATGGTACGAAGAGAGGTACCTGAACCCTTGGGAGCAACCATGATAACGTCGATGTCCTTAGCGGGAACGCAACCAGTGCGATCGCTCCAAGTAATAGCGAAACCGTGTGAGAAGTAGAGAGCCTTACCAGGAGTGAGGTACTTCTGCAAGGTGGGCCATACGCTCATTACAGCTGCATCAGAGAGCAAGCACATAACGATAGAAGCCTTGTCAGCAGCCTCCTCGATTGAGAACAGAGTCTCACCGGGAACCCAACCATCGTTGACAGCCTTCTCATAGGTCTTACCCTGACGCTGACCTACGATTACGTTGAAACCGTTGTCACGCAAGTTGCAAGCCTGACCAGGACCCTGAACACCATAACCGATAACAGCGATGGTTTCGTCCTTCAAAATCTCACGAGCCTTCTCAAGAGGGAACTCCTCGCGGGTCATCACTTCTTCGATAACACCGCCAAAATTCATTTTTGCCATTGTTTTTTGTTTTTAAAAAGGTTTATAATTATTTTTGATATTTCAATGTATATGAGGGCTGACACTTCAGCACGAATTCAGTTAAACCTCAATCTCGCCTGACACACCACTTCTCCGGCATTACCCTCCGTGACGTTCTTCCGAACCTCTATGTCAAACTCTCTTTCGCTGACAGCCTGCTGGTAGAAGCTCAGACGGTCACCCATATAGCTCTCTGCCTTGTAGGCTATCTCGAAACGGCGGATGCCATTCTTGAACGCATCCTTGGGGAAAAGGTTCAGAATGTGCTCAATGTACTTAATCGAGTTGATGTGACCGTTGATGTCCACATCGCTATAATAAGTATCGATGGTGCGTACCAACTGAGCATCGCGGAAGCGGAAACGTCCGTGCCCCTCAATAGGACACACATTCTCCTCTTCGCTTACGATATAATTAAGGATGTCGCCTTCATACAACGAGAGCAGATCACAAGGGCGTCGGGTCTCCATGTCGATCATGGCCCAAATGCTTCGGGCGTAACCGCAGGGCGTGCCGTCGGCTCGTGTGATGGCAAAGTTACGGTTGGTAAAGAGTTTGATTACGCTCTCCACCCAGGTTGAGATGTTGATATGATCGTACTGCACAGGCATCTCGGTCATCTCAATACTCAAACGGCTGAGCACCCATGTATGTCTGGTTCCGTTGAGGTCGCCAATGCCCCACCCTCTCTTTGCAGAGTGGTTGCCAGCGGCATTCAACAGATGATTGCCCAATACACCCATGAATATGCGCCCCGTGTAATCCACGTGGAAGGGTTCCACATAAACCGGATAGGTATCAATCTTTCCAAATCCCATGTCAACTCTATACTGTCAGTTCTTAACCTTTGTCTTTACTTCTCTAAGTGTCTGCCTTACGAAGGATAGGGATTACACCAAGGAATCCCTGTCTTCCTCACGCTTGGCAATATACTGGTCCAGACGTTCAATGCACGACTTGGTGATGGCAATACGTCCTGAGCGGACGAACTGCAACACGCAGCCCAAATCATTGAGCTGGTTAAAATGCTCCAATACGTCGCTGGTCACACCCGTCTTCTCTACCGTGGTGTAGGTAGGATTAACCTCTACGATACGAGCGTCATAACGACGAACAATACGAGAGATTTCGGGGTTTGAAAGCACCATGGGAGTAGAGAGCTTGAGCAATGAGGTCTCCAGAATGAAAATCTCATCATCGATGAAGCAATTAGCTTGCAGCACGTCAATCTTCTTCTCAATCTGCTTGCAAAGCATCTCTGCCATCTCCTGCTTGCAATAGCAGGTAATGGTGTACTTATGCACACCGGGGGTAGATGACGAGCATACGTTGAGCGACTCAATATTCACCTGACGACGGGTAAACACAGCCGTAATCTGGTTGAGCACACCAGCATAGTTCTCCGAGTAGATAATCAAGGTGTAGAGAGTCAGTCCATCGTGATTGAGGAGTGAACCCTCCTGACCTGCGGTAGAACGACGAGCCACAGCATTGCGGGTGAACGTCTCATGCTGACCATCACTCTTGCTGTCGTTGGCCAATGTGGCCTTACGCTGGCGAGAGAGGTTCTTTTCGTAAGAGTCACGCTCGATAGAAGCGGCAGCACGTACTGCTGCATCAAATTTTTCTGTATCGTTCATATTGTCACATTTGCCACAGGTATTGCAATCGCCACACTCTGCAGCTCCATACAGACTCCTTTCTGCCCCCTTTTCAGAGGAAACAGAATCAGTTGTCTCTTGTTGTTTATCAATCATGTTATATTATTTCCAAACGCGAAATAAGTACCACCTTGCACGGATTACCCATTCTCTGTAACCGCTTCTCCTTAGCCCAACCTACCGAAGACTGATGCTCCGCCCGAAGGACAGCACAAGGGAGAAAGGGGCATTATTTCACTTCCAGCAACATCTCGTCCACATTGCCACCCGGAGGAGTCATAGGCAGGACATTGTCCTCTTCCAGCACAGCTGCCTGCAGAAGGAAGGGGCCATCCGTCTCCAACATCTCACGCACAGCATCCTTGAGGTCCTTGCGGTCCACTACCGTTCGGCTGGGAATGCCATATCCCTCGGCAATCTTCTCAAAGTCGGGATTAGCCATAGGGGTGAACGAATAGCGCTTGTTGAAGAACATGTATTGCCACTGGCGCACATTGCCCAGGAAGTTGTTGTTCATGAGAATCATCTTCACAGGAATCTGATTCTCCATGATAGTGCCCAACTCCTGAATTGTCATCTGGAAACCACCGTCACCTGCAAACATGCACACCGTACGGTCGGGCGCACCATAGCAGGCACCCATAGCCGCAGGAATACCAAAGCCCATAGTACCGCAACCGCCACTGGTCACCACCGAACGGGGCTTAGTGAACTTGAAGTAACGGCAACCGAACATCTGGTTCTGACCTACGTCGGTCACCAGGATAGCCTCGTGGTTCGAAGCCTCGCTGACGGCACGCACCACCTCGCCCATAAGCAAGGGACCCTCGGTAGGATTCAATGCCGGATTGATTACCTTATTATATTCTTTCTCGTCATAAGGCTTGAAACCTTCAATCCAAGAGTTATGAGTAGCCTTGTCCACATGTTGTGCCACCGCAGCCAATGTCTGCTTGCAGTCGCCCAATACCGCCAGGTTCACCTTTACGTTCTTGTTGATCTCTGAGGGGTCAATCTCAAAGTGGATAATCTTGGCCTGCTTGGCATAGTGCTTCAGGTTGCCAGTCACACGGTCGTCAAAGCGCATACCCACAGCAATGAGCAAGTCACACTGGTTGGTCATGACATTGGGAGCCAGATTGCCATGCATACCGAGCTTGCCCATGTTCAAGGGATGATCGGTAGGAGCGGCAGAAAGACCAAGGAAGGTGGTTCCGAAGGGAATCTGAGCCTTCTCGCAGAGTGCCAGCAGTTCCTCGCGTGCACCAGCCAACTCTACACCCTGACCCACCAACATGAAAGGCTTCACGCTTTCATTGATCATCTTGGCAGCCTCCTCTATCGAACCCTCTACAGGTTCGGGCACAGGGTTATAGCTGCGGATGAAATCCACCTTCTGAGGCTGATAGTCAATCATAGCCGTCTGGGCATTCTTGGTGAAGTCGAGCACGACAGGACCAGGACGACCGCTGCTGGCGATGTAGAAGGCACGAGCCACCGCCCATGCAATATCCTCAGCGCGACGAATCTGATAGTTCCACTTGGTGATGGGTTGAGTAACGCCCACTACGTCCACCTCCTGGAAGGCATCAGTACCCAGCATGGCAGCACCTACCTGACCGCAGATGACCACCAGAGGAGTTGAGTCCACCATGGCGTCGGCCACACCCGTAATGGTGTTCATGGCGCCAGGACCAGAGGTAACGATAGCACAACCCACCTTGCCACACACACGAGCATAGCCCTGTGCGGCATGAACCGCAGCCTGCTCATGACGAACCAAGATGTGATTGAGCGTTGACTTATGATCATAGAGTGCATCGTAGGTAGGCATGATGGCACCACCTGGATAGCCAAAGAGTACATCCACTCCCTGGTCCTCCAATGAGCGCATCAACGCCTCTGCACCTGTTATCTTTTCCATATAACTTGATTAAGGACTTTAAAGTCTTTAAGGTCTTATTTACAATGACTACAATCTCACACCACCTTTGTCGGCACTGCTCACGCTCTTGGCGTAGTGCTGCAAAGCCTTGCTTACTACACGGTTACGCTTCAGGGGTTGCTGTGGACGTGCTGCCAACTCTTCGTCGGTCAGTTTCACGTTGATAGAGCGGCTGGGGATATCGATGACGATGATGTCGCCGTCCTTGATCTTGCCGATGTTGCCACCACTGGCAGCCTCAGGAGAGATGTGACCGATGCTCAAGCCTGATGTACCACCTGAGAAGCGACCGTCGGTAATCAGCGCGCACTCCTTGCCCATGTGCATTGACTTAATATAAGAGGTAGGATAGAGCATCTCCTGCATACCGGGACCACCCTTAGGACCTTCGTGAGTGATGACTACGCAGTCACCCTTCTTCACCTTTCCGCCGAGGATGCCCTCACAAGCGTCTTCCTGAGAGTCGAAGCAAACGGCAGGACCTTCAAAGTGCCACAGCTCGGGGGCTACACCTGCGGTCTTAACCACACAACCGTCCTGTGCGATGTTGCCGAAGAGGACTGCCATACCACCATCCTTGGTGTAAGCGTGCTCGATGTCACGGATACAACCATTCACGCGGTCGGTATCGAGACTCTCCCAGCGGGTGTCCTGACTACCCATCTTGGTAGAGAACTTTCCAGCAGGAGCAGAGTGATAGATGCGGTCAGCCTCGGGGTCGATGGACTCGCCCGTAATGCTGTATTTCTTGATGTCCTCACCCAAGGTAGCACCATTGACACGCTTGCAAGTGAGGTCGAGCAGATTGCCTTTAGCCAATTCACCCAGAATACCGAGGATACCACCTGCGCGGTTCTCCTCCTGGATGCTATACTTCTGCCAGTTGGGAGCCAGCTTGCAGAGGAAGGGCACCTTACGGCTCAGCTGGTCGATGTCCTGCATCTTGAAGTCCACGCCACCCTCCTGAGCCACAGCCAAGAGGTGGAGTACGGTATTGGTGGATGCACCCATGGCGATGTCGAGTGTCATGGCGTTGAGGAAAGCCTGACGGGTAGCGATGCTGCGAGGCAGTACCGACTCATCGCCGTCCTCGTAATATGCCATAGCATTCTTCACGATAATCTTGGCAGCATCCTTGAAGAGCTGTACACGATTGACGTGAGTAGCCAGAATAGAACCATTTCCGGGAAGTGAGAAACCAAGGGCCTCGGTAAGCGAGTTCATAGAGTTGGCGGTAAACATACCCGAGCAGGCACCGCAGCCAGGGCAAGCGCTATGCTCAACCACTTCCAGTTCCTCATCGCTCACGGTGGGGTCACCACCCTTGATCATGGCCGTGATGAGGTCGGCATTCTCGCCGTTCACCTTACCAGCCTCCATAGGACCACCACTGACAAACACAGCAGGGATGTTCAGACGCATGGCAGCCATCAGCATACCAGGAGTTACCTTGTCGCAGTTCGAGATGCAGACCATGGCATCAGCCTTGTGGGCATTCACCATGTACTCCACAGAATCAGCGATGATGTCGCGACTGGGCAATGAATAAAGCATACCGTCGTGACCCATAGCGATACCATCGTCCACAGCGATGGTGTTGAACTCGGCTGCATAGCAGCCCAGCTTCTCTATCTCGGCCTTCACAATCTGGCCAATCTCATGCAGATGAGTGTGACCAGGAACAAACTGTGTGAACGAATTGACGATGGCGATGATGGGCTTGCCAAATTGCTCTCTTTTCATGCCATTTGCCACCCATAATGCACGTGCGCCCGCCATACGGCGACCCTCAGTGCAGACTGCACTTCTCAGTTGGTGTTTCATTGGATATATTTTTGCTGTTATCTTTTTACTCTAAAAAACGAGGCAAAGTTACAAATTATTCCCGAAACAAGCAAATAAAAAGCACTTTATTCAATAAACCGCACCGTTTTATGTCATTTTCGCAATGCAAGGCTACTTTTTCTCTGCCTTCTTTTCGCTCAACACCTTTACTTCGTAACCAATCTTCTTGAAACCTTTCACAATGCCTTCCTGAGTACCCTTTTCGGCATCGTAGGTTATGCTGACAGTCTGGTCGGCCACGCTGGGCTTGATGTCCTTCACGCCTTTCTCAAAACGGAGGTTCATGCGTATCTTCTTGGCACAGTTTTCACACTTCATGCGAGTCTCGGTCTTTACCACCAACACTCTCAGATCCTTGGCATACGCGCTGCTGACACACAGCAACAAAGCCACTAATGCAAACTTCTTCATATCGCTTTTCTTTATTTCTGGTTTTTACTTCTCATATCAGGTCTTACAACTCCACCCTCACTCCCACATACGCCATGGCGCCATGAACGGGACCCCATATCATCGTTGCGTCAAAGTCCTTCCCAAAAGGCTCATCTGCTGCCACAATGGGGTTCATAACATGAAAGTTTGTAAGGTTTTCTCCACCCAAGTACACGCTTCCCCAACGGAAGAACCTGGTCACCTGAGCCGACAGTTGCGGAAAGGCATTGTATTCCTTGTCCCACGAAAGCACCTCGCTGGCAGCATTCTGAATTGTGGATAATTGTGAATCATGAATCGTGGATTGTGAATTGCGAATTATGGATTGTGTATTCTGAGTCGTAGGCAATTGTGTATTGTGAATTGTGAATTGCGAATTATGAATCACATACGGGGCTGGCATACGTCCTGGTCCATTCAACTGACACGTCACATCCACCTGCCAAAGTTCAAGAGGGGTCTTATAAGTAGCCGTCACTAAGCCCTTCCACCTACTGGTGAGAGGCGTCTCGCGCAACCTGCCGTCCTGGTAGGTGGTACGCACATGGTTCTTTCGCCAGGCCGCAGTCAGAGAGAATCCCTCAAAGAACGGATAGGTTGCCTCTATCTGCAGACAATGACTGAACGAACGTCCATCAAGGGCATACAAGCGTATCTTTCCCGGCGCATCCCTGTCCACCACCAACTGCTGCATGAAGTGGGTGTAGTAATAGTCCGTATTGAGTTCCAAAGTCTTATCACCCAATGGGATGGAAAACTGCCACGAGGTTCCCGCATTCCACGATTCTTCCTGCGGAGGCATTGTCTCCAGGCCCTCCCAACGCCTGCTGCTGGCCAGGAGATAGTGCATCTCGGGCAGCACGTGCGAAGTGCGATAGCCCTTGCCCGCACTGGCTCGCATGGTAAACCAGCTTGACGGATGCCAACGCAGATGGGCGCGAGGGGTTACAAAGGTGCCATGCAGGTTGCTTCTGTCCACTCGTATGCCAGCCATCAAGGCGAGCTTGTCGTCCAAGGTGAAAGTGTACTGGGCATAGGCGCCAAACACGTTTTCGTCGGGCGTAAGATTGACGAAATCCATGCTCGAACTTACCAGCGCATTGGCAGAGGCAAAGTGCATCTTCTCACCGCCAAACCCGTCGTGCTGCATACTGAGTCCTGCCGACAGGGCATGCATAGGCGTGAACTGCTCTTCCAGCATCAGCGACGCATAGAAGTCCGTCTCTGTCACGTCGTAGGCATGCAGTCCCACCGCATCGTTCAGCCTATGCTGACTGGCACTCAGAATGAGAGCCACGTTGCCATCCTTCTCCGGATTGTATATGTAAGCATTTTTGAGATGCGCGTCCCAACGGGTGTTTTCTGCCTTCGTGGTGTACGAACCTGTCATGCCACCCTTCTGTCCTCCCTGACGGTCTTCATAAAGCATGCTGCCCCTGAACTGCATCACATACTGGGGCGAAACATATGCCAGACGGGCCATGCCGTTGATTTGCTTGCCGGAGGGGTCGTCGCAGAAGCCATCATGGTTCATGTCATGCTTCATGGTGCTGTGGTCGAAGTGCAAAAGGTAACCCCCACTCCACCTGCTGCCCTCGCCTCCGAAATGCCGATTGCCATCCATGTTCAGCTCGTATCGCAGACGGCTGTCCAGATAGGCATTGGCATGAAACGATTTCTCTGCCTGGGGCTTCAGATATTCTATATTGATCTGCCCCGTCATGCTCTCATACCCGTTCTTCACGCTACTGGCTCCCTTGCTCACCTGAATGCTCTGCATCCAAGTGCCGGGCACGAACCCCAAGGCGTAGGGCATCGACAACCCTCGGTAGCTGGGAATGTTCTCGGTCATCATCTGCACATACGTACCGCTCAGCCCTAACAGTTTCACCTGTCGCACTCCCGTAGTGGGGTCGGCATACGATACGTCCACCGAGGCACTATTGGTAAAACTCTCGCCCAGGTTACAGCAAGCCGCACGGATAAGGTCACCCTTGCCCACCAGCTCCTTGGTTTCGATACCCATACCACGACGGCTGCGCATGACCGAGACCTGCACATCGCGCATCTCCGTGGCCAGCGTATCAACCTCTTGAGCACGAGCCGGCAACACGCATACAATCAGCAACATTGCCCATGCCATTCGGCAAACCTTTATCGACTTATTGTTCCGCATTATCATCTTTACATCTAATCCGTGGCAAAGATACGATTTTTCCATGAATGCAACAAACTTTTTCTGCACATTAGAACTTTTCCCTCCATCATTTCACATGGGCATCAAAACAGATGTCATAGATTTAAGGCAGAAAACTTGCCATATCAAGAAACTTGTGCTACCTTTGCACATACAAAACAAGAAAATATGCGTCATAAAAATACACGAAACATAACAAAGCAGCCAATAGGCCACGCTAAGAGACAGAACTTTCGTCTGCCCTTACACGTATTAGGATTTTTCCTTACGCTTCTTCTTCTCTCTGCCTGCGACAACGAACCTGTGCAGAAGCTGTATTACATCGACCTGCAAAAGGTGCAGATAGACCTGTGCAATGGAGTGAAGGGCGACTACGAAGGACACCTGGTGGTCATCATGTGCGACTCTGACAAACATCAACGAGAGGACGAAGAGGGCGTATGGGAGCGCAAGGCTCTGCGTGACACCATCGTCAACTTCCCCTACATGGTGGGAGGCTACGGCAACCCATTCATCACCATCCCCGACTTCCCCATCTCATGGCTCTCGAACACGGTGAGCCATCCCGAACTGAAGGAAGCGTTACGCACACAGCCGAACATCAGCCTCACGCTGGCCTACCAGATCAAACACGAGCATCTTATCACCGACATCAAGTCCAAGATGGGTCGCATTACCCTCTTCCCCTCACCCGTCGCCCTATACATGACCTTTGGCGGCAGCCGCCATCTCGTCACCCTCAACTTCTCCAACAATAGCGAGTCGTATCCTATCCAAGCCGATGACGCATCTACCTGGAACATCAACCACATACGTCTCTCGCTGCAAAACGTCAAGATAGACGGCATGACCGGGGAGAACCTCGACTGCGCGGGCAGCCGTGCCCTCTTCGAAGTCTTCGTTGATGGAGAGAAGAAAATCAAGGATTAAAGGAAATAGGCAGAATCACGAAGCTTCATGATTCACTTGTTTGTTCCTTTTATAGCAAATCTATAAGTTACTGATAATCGACAATTGTCATTTCTACATCACTCTCATTCCCCCTCGGGGGTTAGGGAGGCTCCTTACTTTGCGTGTTTGTCAATTATTCTGCCGACACGCAGTATAATGTCACATTTCTTCAAGGATACTTCGGTGATCCTTCGGTCTGCACTCGGTCATAACACGCTTTGCTTACGTCTGGCTTACGTCAAAACACGTAAGCCAGACGTAAGCCAATTGTGCGCTGATAGGGTGCTGGTAGGAGGAAAAACGTAGGGAAAAAGCATCTTTTTCCCGTATGCAAAGATACAAAGCTTATATCCGTTTTGCAAATATTTTCATAAAAAATATGGAATAGTTAACTGATATTTACCCTTTATAGAACCCCTTTTGGCTCATGACAGACCATTTGATGTACATTTCCTTGTAGTTGTCTTTGATGAAGTCGCGGACCGTACGAAGCTCCTTATCTGTAAGCCTGCCTTGCTCCTTGACCTCTGTGTCACCGTTGCCTTTATCTCATCAAGGCTCATAGTTTCCTATTTTTACGGTTTGGATGTCTTGTAGAAATCCCTTTGGATCAATAAGCAGATTGCGGAGAATGGGTATTAGGTCGATGTATTCCTCTGTGGGGCCAATCCCTTCATAGTCAGCCATAACAACTATGTATCCGTTATCCCACTCCTTAACCTCCAAGTACCTCTTCAAGATTGATGGAGTGCGAAAACGGATGTTATAGTCACCGTGTCGGAACGATGTCATATCGTGGTGGTTAGACAATACAGCTTCGCTTTCTGTCATGGTTGTTTCTACTATTTTTCCTTTGGTTGAAGACTTTCTGCAAAGGTACAAATAATCTTTTAACGTACAAATATTATCTGTATTTTTATTGCATTTTCATCAAGCCAAAAGTCGGTTGTGCCCGGAATGACAGCATTATGTCAAATAGCATGTCATCACCATTTCCTACTTGTTATACTTCTTCAGCAGGTTGTCGGCCTCCTTCTTGGTAAGCCAGATGACGGCACCATGCTTCTGCTCGCTGAAGTTTCTGCGCTTCATGGGCGATTTGGCATCGTCGAAATAGCCAATGGGAGTAAAGGTATGGAAGTCTTCCGTCTCCACAAAGCCGAAGTTATGTGGATTACGGCGATAGTTGTCGAACATCAGCACGTACTTCTGCTGTCCGATGCGCTTCCAGCAGTTGGGCGCCTCATGCCCCTGAGGCTCACCATCGTTATACTTGTCGTCTATCTCATAAAGACCAGTGATGCACTTGCTTGTGGCGTGTACAGGACGTGCCCCATGCTCATGGCTGACATAGAAGAAGTGGTAGAGGTCGCCCACCTTGATGATGTCGCTGTCGATGACATTATACTTACGGCCAGGTGCCTCAAAGAGAGGTTGTGGCTGACCAATCATCTCGGTGAAGTCGTCATTCATATACATATAGAAGATGCGGTTCATGCCCACACCCTCACGAATGGTAAAGTGCACCATGAGTTGCTTCTTCTCCTCGTCATACACCGTCTCGGGAGCCCACACGCAACCCACTTCAGCCCAGTTTATGCCGTCCTGCGCAGGCAGTTTTGAGAAGTCCATGTTGGTGCGCGTCCAATGCTCCAGGTCGTAGCTCTTCATCAGCACCAGACCTTTGTTGTTGCCCCAGCCATACTTCTTGCCATCGCGATCCCACTCCGTCTCACGATACTCCGACACCTTACTGTATTTGGGGTTGTTCTCGTACTTGCTACGCTGGGTGAACAGGTGCAAGTCGGTCATGGCCAGATAGAAAGCACCGTCGGGCCCACGGAAGATATGCGGATCACGTATGCCATGCTGCATGGCGATGCTATCGCCGCTGATGATGGGCTTGTCGTTGTTGAGCGATGTCCAGTCATAGCCATCATAGCTCACAGCCATGTGCAAACTATGGTCGCAGTCCTTGTGATATACCATCAGGTAGGCACCCATCTTCTTTTCGTTCAACACTTTCTTCTTGGCACATGCCGGCACGGAAGCCAGAAGCAAAGACAACACCACGAATAACGCTTTCTTCATTTTTCAAGAGTTTTAGTTAGTATCAGTCAGATTTAGTTTATTATTTCGACCACAAAATTAGTAATTATTAGTGATTCGTGCACGCATTATGGCGTTTTTTCCTTCATTTTAACCATAAAGTCCAAAAATATGGCTATCTTTGCCGAGAATAACCAAAGAACAAATATAAAAACTGATTATAATGGAACCAAGCAAGTACATTCGCGTTAGTTACGAGCTCACAGCCATCGAGGGCAGCGAGCGCGAGCATATCGAGACCGCAACCCGTGAGAACCCCTTCATGTTTGTATCAGGCCTGGGCGTTTCGCTCGATGCCTTTGAGGCCAAGGTAGTGCCCCTGAACACAGGCGACACCTTCGACTTTGTGCTCAACGTAGAAGAGGCCTACGGAGAATATCATGCCGACTTCGTACAGGAGGTTCCCAAAAACATCTTTGAGATTGACGGCAAGATTGACAGCAAATACATCTACGAAGGTGCCGTCGTACCTCTGCAGAACTCAGAGGGACAGCGTTTCAACGGCCTCATCCAGCGCATTGGCGACCGTAACATCATCGTGGACCTCAACCACCCTCTGGCTGGCAAGCAACTGCAGTTCAAGGGCGAGGTCATTGAAAGCCGCGAGGCTACCAACGAAGAGATTCAGGGCATGCTGAAGATGCTCACCGGCGAAGGCTGTGGCGGTGGCTGCGGTAGCTGCGGCGGTGGCTGTGGCGGCAACTGCGAGGGTGGTTGCGAGGGTGGCTGCAACTGCGGCAAATGACCCCCTCCCATTCTCCCCAATGGGAGAAGACTTTTAGGCACGATTAGTAGATATAAATAAACAATACTGACTTTCCAACCCCTCCCCTCGGGGAGGTAGGGAGGGGGTCGTAATTCACAATGAGAAATACTTTCGGAAATATCTTCAAAGTAACCACCTTTGGCGAGAGCCATGGGGCGGGTGTAGGTGGAGTCATCGACGGCGTACCTGCGGGTATTGACATCGACATCGACTTCATCCAAAGTGAGTTGGACCGTCGCAAACCTGGACAGAGCAAACTGACTACCGCCCGCAAGGAGGGCGACAAGGTGGAACTGCTCTCGGGCATCTTCGAGGGCAAGTCAACAGGCTGCCCTATCGGTTTCCTGGTGCGCAACACCAACCAGCACAGCAACGACTACGAGAACATGCGCAACCTGTTCCGCCCCTCGCATGCCGACTATACCTATACCACCAAGTATGGCATTCGCGACCATCGCGGTGGTGGCCGTTCTTCGGCTCGCGAGACCATCAGTCGCGTAGTGGCTGGCGCATTGGCAAAACTGGCGCTCAAGCAGTTGGGCATCAGCATTCAGGCTTATACCGAACAAGTGGGTAGCATTGCACTCACGGGTAGCTATAAGGATTACGACCTCTCGCTCACCGAGACGAACGACGTGCGCTGTCCCGACCCGGCAAAAGCCGAGGAAATGGCTCAGCTCATCACACAGGTCAAGGCTGATGGCGACACCATTGGCGGCATCATCAGCTGCGTCATCAAGGGATGTCCCGTAGGACTTGGCGAACCAGCCTTTGGCAAGTTGCATGCAGCTCTCGGAAGCGCCATGCTCAGCATCAATGCCGTAAAGGGCTTCGAGTATGGCCGTGGCTTTGCAGGCGTTTGCCAGCGAGGTAGCGAACAGAACGACGTCTTCGTACCCGATGGAAAGGGTGGCATCACTACCACTACCAACAACTCTGGTGGTATTCAAGGTGGCATTTCCAACGGTCAGGACATCTATTTCCGTGTAGCCTTCAAACCCGTCGCTACCCTACTCATGGAACAAGACACAGTCACCCTCAATGGTGAGGCAACCACCCTTATGGCCAAGGGACGTCATGACCCATGCGTCTTGCCTCGTGCCGTACCTGTGGTAGAGGCTATGGCTGCCATGACAATTCTGGACTTCTACCTTCTGAACCGCACTTCAGTCTTGTAAACGGCAATACAAGTCCCCTCCACCCATGAACACAGCATCACTCAATACAGGTTTACTTACAGGTCTCCACCTCATGGTGGACGGCTTGTGTGCCTGTGGCGTATTCATGCTGATGTCCATCATGGAGGCAGAACACATCACCCTGCTGTTTGTCCTCTACAATGTACTGGCATTCATGACACAACCCATCTTCGGTGGGTGGCTGGACAGGGTTCAGAAGCGTAATGCGTTCTTCCACTCCAGCATGGCACTCCTGCTTATGGGTGCTAGCATATCTGCATTTTCCATCACATCCCTTAACGAGATGTTTGCCTTTGTCGGCACCACCTTTCTGGGTTTAGGCAACGCCTTGTTTCACGTATATGGTGGCAAGTCGGTAGCCGTCAGCACCCACAACGACATGCGCCATCTGGGCATCTTTGTGTCGTCTGGAGCCGTGGGATTGGTCATAGGCGAGCAGTTGCGGTCGCTTGTCACACTTCCTATCATCGCACTCGTCATGCTGGTGCTGTCGTATCTCTTACTCAAGAGATGCCCGCACGAAGTCACACAACCAGACGAGTGTACTGGTCATGATACCAGTTCTGATTCCAGGAATACCAGCATCGGCCTCTTTCTGTTCATCCTACTTCTGGTATTCATACGCTCGTTTGTCGGCAAGGTGGTTCCTGCAGCCGAGATGGATGTGGTGCTGTATGCCGTCCTGATAGGCACGCTGGCCTTTGCCGGCAAGTCGTTGGGTGGATTTCTGGGCAAGCGATGGGGTGTATGGCACACGCTTACCGCCACATTCCTACTCTCAGGCATCTGCCTCCTTTTATCTTTCGTGCATGTAGCATTCCACTTGGGCATGGTGCTTTGCATCAACCTCACCATGCCACTCACACTCTATCTGGCCAACCGTCAGATGCCGCATCGCGAGGGTTTTGCCTTTGGTATGCTGGCAGCAGTCTTGATTCCCGGCTTTGCCCTGGGCACACTTTGGAGTGGGAGTTACTTCACCTACCTATGGCTTTTTGCCCTTGTGGCAACCATCGTCATCGAGGTGAGTGTACTGCTGTTCATCCGCGAACATCGATGGCAGGTGCTGTCCATGGCTGTGGTGATGAACATACTCACCAACGTCCCTCTCAACCTCTTCTTCCTCTCCCACACGCACCTTCACGGCTCCATGCCCACACAGCTGGCCTTGGAGGGTGTAGTGTTCATAGTTGAGAGTCTGCTGTATTTATGCGTACTGCACGACATACGAAAGGCCATTACCTACGCCTTCCTATGCAACGCCATCAGCTACCTGTCCGGACTTCTATTATCTACTTTATAATTACTTTAAAATTACAATTATGTCAAAATCACCCGACATTCTCTTACCGCCTTCCTTCTTCAAGGAACGTGAAGCAGAGCAAGCAAAAAAGGAAAAAGAAATCAAGACCGAAAAGAAAGAAGCTGCCAAGAAGGCTAAAGCCGAGAAGAAAGCGGCTAAGCAGAAGGCCAAGATGGAGAAGAAGGCAGCCAAGCAGAAGGCTAAGGAAAAGGCTAAGTCCTCCGACACAGCCCTCGAACAGCAGTCATTAACCGTCGAAGTGGCTCCCAAGGCAACCGAAACGGCAAGTGTGCCTACCTTCTCGCCCATGTACATTGGCATCATCGCAAGTGCATTAGCCCTCTGCATACTGGGCACCGCTTTCCTTCGTCGTAAAAACAGAAAATAAAAGCAAAACATCATGAAGACATTTTTATTCTGTGCTGGGTTTGTCATCCTGGATGCCATCGTCCCCCGCAGTTGTCAGAACAAGCACCAAGACAACTACAGCAGACCCCGTCCCCACATCGAGACGAAAGCACTACAGGCTTCACAAAGCGAGGCTTCTCCCGATAGCACTCAAACCACAGTCAGAGAATAGAAGAGTTGGGGTTCAGCCCGCTCTTGATGGTAGCCACATCCAAGCATCGGCAAAAAGCGAAGCTTTGCCTACCTCGTTTTCAATTCTATCAACAAGGGCAGATGGTCACTCACGCCTCCGTTATAGTACGAGCCTTTGTACGTTCGGTGGGGTGTGCCCTCTTTATTGAGCAAAAAGGGCAATTTCACCTCGTGAGCCGTGATTGTACTTGAAAGGTCGTTACTCACCTCCCTTTGCCATGCCAGCATACCATTGGTTACCAGAATATGGTCAAGATAGCTCCATTGTCGTTGAAAGTAATAGGTACCAACAGGCAGCAGCAGTTCCTTGCGCGAGGTAGGCAATGTTTCATACAAGGGTGGACAGAGTGGCTTGAACACCCTCTCACCCCATGAGGCATTGAAGTCGCCCATCACCAGCATCTTGGCATCAGGTGATATGGCTAAGACAGAATCCACCACCCCGCGAAGGGTCGCGGCAGCCAGTTTGCGATGCTGGGATGCCTGTCTTGCTCCGCCTGCCTTACTCGGCAGATGGCACACCACCAGATGCAACGTATCGCCCGCAGGTATCATGCCCTTGGCGTACAGCATGTCGCGTGTGGGCATCATGCCATGCTCCCTTGAGGGAACCCTCACGCTGTGCCACTCCAGCAACCTGAATGCCAAAGGCTGGTAGAGCAAGGCCACATCCACTCCTCGGGCATCATCGCTCTCGGTCATCACATACTCATATCCTGCCGTTCTCAGGGCCGACCGCTTGGTAAGGTCGTGCATTACCGTGTCGTTTTCCACCTCGCAAAGGCCTACCACTACGGGCAAACCAGCCTCACCACCCATAGCTACTATCGTTTGGCTCACATCGTTGAGCTTTTTCCAGTAGCGGGCATTCGTCCACCGATACGCCCCCTCGGGCAGAAAGTCATGGTCATTCTTGAGCGTATCGTGACGACAGTCAAAGAGGTTCTCCACATTCCAGCAACCCACGACCATCGTACGTTGGGCACTTGCGGACAGACACCCCAAGAAAAACAACCCCATCAAGCTGCACAAAGGGTCCAGAAAGCCAGCAGATAACCTTATGTGTTTCATTCCTTCTTGTAAGATTCACAGATTTACTCCTCAAAGGTAACCATTTCTACCCTTTTTGAGGCCATTTTCCATGAAAAAAGCATTTTTTTGAAAAAAAACTCGCTTTTGATGTCACATTTCGACCCGTCCATGCGTTTTATAGATAGAAACGTCGATAAAATGGACATAAAAGAACTTGAAGTATTAATCCAACGCATACGACCTCGTATGTTGCAGATGGCTCAGAAGATGCTCCCGGATGAGGATGCCGAAGATGCCGTGCAGGACTCTCTGTGCCGTGTGTGGATGAAACGCGAGGAGATGTGCCTACACATCAATCCCGAAGCGGCCATCCTCTGTCTGCATCGCAACATGGTCATCTCTCGCACTCGTAAGCACAAGGAGGAGACGATTGACATTGACTCGCTTCTTCTACCGGACGAGGAAGACACTTCCGACGAGCGCATAGAGATGATGGTGAACAAGATGCAACGCCTTCCCTCCAAACAGATGATGATTCTTCGCATGAAATATCTGGAAGGTGTGGGCAACGACGAGATTATGCGCATTACGGGCATGAAGGCGGATGCCGTCCGCAAGAACCTGAGTCGCGCTACCCGTGCCTTGAGAGGTATGATTGCCGTGGGTGTCGTCTTCCTCTTCGGCTGTGGACTCTCCATCCACCTCTACAACCGTCATCAGGAATACGAGCAGTTACGAGCCAGTTACGAGGGCAGCTATGCCATCATCAATGGTGAGCGCATCGACGATCTTCGTGAACTTAAGCCCGACATCGAGCGTACCCTCAGCGAGGCTAATTCCCTCACCCAGCAGGCTTCTACGGCTCGCCTCGATCTCAGTTCCGAACTATCACAAGGCATCACAGATCCCGAGATTCTCGAAATCATCCAGCAGAGTTGCGAGTAGCCCTACTTGCCTCACGTGCACTCAGGTCAACATTTATCGTCATTCTTAATTGTCCATTACACGTTGTTCGTTCTTAATTATAAACTCTAAAGTATTCACCGTCTTCCTCTGAATCTCCCTTCAAGGGGGCAGGGAACCTCTTTAAAATAAAAAAAACAATGAAACATCATTCCATAGCATTCGTTCTTTTGACCCTCCTCATGGCACTTCCAGCCAAGGCTCAGAAGGCTATCGACGATGCCGTCACCAACTACTCCACCGTGGGTGAGTTTCGCTTCACTTCTACCGTGGATCGCGATCCTGTCACTCATCAGGTTAAACGTACCGTACGTGAGCTGTCTCATGAGTCGGGCATCCCAGGTGCCTGCTCCAAGATGCAGAAACTCTTTCGCAACGAGATGAAGAATGCCACAAAGGCTACTGAAGTCAACGAAGGCAAGGAGCACTCCATCCTCCTCACTTATCAGGATGGCAACATCACCCGCATCTACAGTTTGAAGTGGACCAACAACGACACATTCAAGGTAGTCATCATCAACAACAAAAAATAAACATTTATCATTTTAACAAATTACAAACCACACAACCGTCCACTGGCCTATTTGTAACGTCTGTTGACTGTTGTCCGTTATCAAAAAAAAATCGTTATGAAAAAGTTCGACATTACCATCATCCTCACCGTGCTTCTCATTTGCATCAGTTACAACATGTATGCAATCAACCGCTATACCATAAAGGGCCTTGCCGATGCCACCACTCTCACCAGCCAGGCATCTGCCGAGAAGGTCACCTCATACACTCT
The DNA here is from genome assembly GCA_024401185.1 of Bacteroidaceae bacterium. Lineage (GTDB taxonomy): Bacteria > Bacteroidota > Bacteroidia > Bacteroidales > Bacteroidaceae > Physcousia. Next base: position 43,840 of record JAKSLO010000004.1, read on the forward strand.
TAACTACAAGAACTTCAACGCCATCGACGTAGATAATGTCGTAAGCATCATCTACAAGCAATCCAACCAGTTCAACGTACGTTTGGAGTGCACTCCCTCCAATCGCGAAAAGATAGTCATCACACAGAAAGGAAACACACTTGTCATCAAGAGCAACAGCAAAAATGGAAACAACAACAAAAGAGATGCCTACCAACTCTACATCGAGGCTCCTTCGCTCGAAGACATCAAGATTGAGGGTGTGGCCAACATCTCTGCCCCTGCTCCCATCAAGCAGAACCGTCTGAATCTCAACATCGAGGGTGTCTGCAACATCAACACGCCCTCCATTACCGTCAAGGACTGCAAACTCAGCATCGATGGCGTATGCAACACCCAGATGGGCATTACCGCCACCCATCAGTTTGAAGCCATTGTGGAGGGTGTGGGCAAAGGCAGTTTGAAGGTCAACGGTGGCAATTGCATCTTCAAATGCGAGGGCGTCTGCAACTTTAACGTCGACGTTGACTGCAAAGAGCTGCATTTCACCAATGAGGGCGTGGGCAAAAGCACCCTCTCAGGTACTGCCGACAAGGTCGATCTCAATGGCGATGGCGTGAGCAAGATTGATGTGCGCAAACTCAACGCATTATAAGTTTTTTACCCTATCATATTTTTCTCGTAAGGGGGTGTGCCATTCACTTGGCGCGCCCTTTTTACGTTTTTCATAGAAAAAATTGCCTAAAAAGAGTTTTTTTTGTATCTTTGCGCGCAAAATTCAAAAGAAACAAAGTTTAATTTTATGAATATACTTGAACTTAGCGAACAGGAGATTGTTCGCCGCAACAACCTACAAGCCCTGAAGGATATGGGCATCGAACCCTATCCCGCAGCCGAATTCCCCGTTTCAGCATGGAGTACCGACATCATTGAGAACTTCGTCGATCTGCCTGTCATCGGCAAAGACGAGGAGGGTAACGATGTACGTGAGACAGCAACCCCCGACAACAGTCCTGTAGTGACTGTAGCCGGTCGTATGATGGGTCGTCGCATCATGGGTAAGGCAGGTTTTGCAGAGTTGCAGGACAGCAAGGGCCGCATCCAAGTGTACATCCAGCGCGATGCCATCTGTCCAGATGAGAACAAGGAACTCTACAACAGCGTTTTCAAGAAACTTCTTGACCTGGGTGACTTCATCGGCGTAAAGGGTTATGTATTCCGCACCAAGACAGGCGAAATCAGCATCCATGCCATGGAAATGACCGTACTGAGCAAGAGCCTCAAGCCCCTGCCCATCGTGAAGACCGATGCCGACGGCAACGTGTTCGATGCATTCGACGACCCAGAACTTCGCTACCGCCAGCGCTACGTTGACCTCGTTGTCAACAATGGCGTGAAGGAGACCTTCCTCAAGCGTGCCACCATCGTTCGCACCATGCGTCGCATCCTCGATGATGCAGGCTATACTGAGGTTGACACCCCCATCCTGCAGAACATTGCAGGTGGTGCCAGCGCACGTCCCTTCATCACGCACTTCAATGCGCTCAACCAGGACATGTATATGCGTATCGCTACCGAGCTCTACCTCAAGCGCCTCATCGTGGGTGGCTTTGAAGGTGTGTACGAGATGGGCAAGAACTTCCGTAACGAGGGTATGGACAAGACCCACAACCCCGAGTTCACCTGTATGGAGCTTTACATCAGCTACAAGGACCTCAACTGGGGTATGGGCTTCACCGAGCGCATGCTCGAGGAGATCTGTACCGCTGTCAACGGCAAGCCCGAGGTAGAGATCGACGGCAAGGTCATCTCTTTCAAGGCTCCCTTCCGTCGCCTGCCCATCCTCGATGCCATCAAGGAGAAGACCGGTTATGACCTCTACCCCATGAACGAGGACGAGATTCGCGAGGTGGCCAAGAAGCTGGGCATTGAGGTAGACGAGACCATGGGCAAGGGTAAGCTCATCGACGAGATCTTTGGCGAGACCTGCGAGGGAACCTTCATCCAGCCTACCTTCATCACCGACTACCCCGTTGAGATGTCACCCCTCACGAAGATGCACCGCTCTAAGCCCGGTCTTACCGAGCGCTTCGAGCTGATGGTCAACGGCAAAGAGCTGGCCAACGCATACAGCGAGCTGAACGACCCCATCGACCAGGAACAGCGTTTCATCGACCAGATGAAGCTGGCCGACAAGGGCGACGACGAGGCGATGATCATCGATCACGACTTCCTGCGTGCCCTCCAGTATGGTATGCCTCCCACCTTCGGTATCGGTATCGGCATCGACCGTCTGGTAATGCTCTTGACCGGTAAGTTCGCCATTGGCGAGGTGATGCTCTTCCCCCAAATGAAACCTGAGGTAAAGGCTCCACGCGACAAGGACGAGGCATTCATCCAGAAGGGCATTCCTGCCGAGTTCATCCCCATCCTGCGCAAGGCTGGCTACAACCTCGTAAGTACGCTTCAGGGCGCTAACCCTGCCAAGATACAGCAGCAGATCATCGAAATCCTCAAGAAATACAAGGAGTATCTGGGTGGACTTGGAAAGCCCAGTCAGGACGAGATTGCTAAGTGGACCGAATAACAACAATGCATAATTCATAATGCATAATTCATAAATATGCTGCGCGAAGCAGCTATAACAGGCAATGAGCATAGTACGAACATCGTACAGGATGAGAACCATCGGGAATGTATCGGGAATGTATCGGGTTTCCATCGGGTTGATATCGGGAGCCCATCTCGCCACTTGCTCAGCCCCAATTTATGAATTGTGAATTATGAATTATGAATTAGAGAAAATGATAGGAAATATAGCCATAATCGGAGGCGGCAGTTGGGCTACGGCCATTGCCAAGATGATGCTGGAGAAGAACGACCACATCTGGTGGTTCATCCGCAGGGATGACCGCATTGAGGAGTTCAAGCGTCTCCAGCATAATCCGTCGTATCTCACCAGCGTGAGGTTCGACACCGACCGCATCACATTCTCAAGCGACATCAACGAGATTGTGCGCAACTGCCAGACACTGGTCTTCGTTACCCCATCACCCTACCTTAAGGGAAACCTCAAACGCCTCAAGGAGAAACTGAAGGACAAGTTCATCGTAACAGCCATCAAGGGCATCGTGCCCGAGGAGAACCTTGTCTGCTCGGAGTACTTTCACCATATTTATAATGTACCCGACGAGAATCTGGCTGTACTGGGCGGTCCCAGCCATGCCGAGGAGGTAGCCCTGGGACGTCTCACATACCTCACGGTGGGTTGTAGCGATGAGCAGAAGGCACGCGACTTTGCCACCATGATGGCCAGCGAGTATGTCAAGACGAAAACGTCCACCGACGTCCTGGGCATCGAGTATGCCTCGGTACTGAAGAACGTATATGCCATTGCCGCAGGCATCACTCATGGTTTGAAGTATGGCGACAACTTCCAGTCGGTACTGATGTCGAACGCCACCCAGGAGATGGAGCGCTTCCTTACCACGGTACACCCCATAGAGCGAAACATCTACGACTCAGTATATATGGGCGACCTCCTGGTGACAGGCTACTCCAACTTCAGCCGCAACCGCGTATTCGGCACGATGATTGGCAATGGCTATAGTGTGAAGAATGCCCAGATTGAGATGGAAATGATTGCAGAGGGATTCTTTGGTACCCAGTGTATGAAGGACATCAACCAGCATCTGCATGTCAACATGCCCATCCTCGATGCGGTTTACAACATCCTCTACAAGCGCATCGCTCCCACCATCGAGATCAAGCTCCTCAGCGAGGCGTTCAGGTAGAGTTCCCATTCATCAGCGTCCATGTTTTACCGGGCGTCTCACGCCCAATCCAACCATAAAAAGTTTTAAAGAACCAAAATATGATTAAACTAGACATCACCAAGGCAACCCAGTTTGTAGGTTGCGAGAAAGTAAAGGCTTTTGAGGCCGAAGTAGCAAGTGCCAAGCAGGCATTAGAGGATGGTAGCCGTCCTGGTAGCGACTTTCTGGGATGGATGCACCTTCCCACCAGCATCACCCCCGAGTTCATGGCTGAGATTCAGGCTTGCGCCGACGTTTTGCGTGCCAATTGCGACACCGTCATCGTGGCTGGTATCGGTGGCAGCTATCTGGGTGCTCGTGCCGTCATCGAGGCATTGGGCAACAGTTTTGCATGGCTCACCAACAAGGGTGAGAACCCCAACATCCTCTTCGCTGGCAACAACATCGGCGAGGATTACCTCTACGAGCTCACCGAGTACCTCAAGGACAAGAACTTTGGTGTAATCAATATCTCAAAGAGTGGTACCACCACCGAGACCGCCCTGGCATTCCGTCTGCTCAAGAAGCAATGCGAGGAGCAGCGTGGCAAGGAGATGGCCAAGAAGGTCATCGTAGCCGTTACCGATGCCAAGAAGGGTGCAGCACGCACCACAGCCGACAAGGAAGGTTACACCTCATTCATCATCCCCGACAACGTGGGTGGTCGTTTCAGCGTCCTCACTCCCGTAGGTCTTCTGCCCATCGCTGCTGCCGGCTTCAACATTGCCGAGTTGGTTCGTGGTGCACAGGATATGGAGAAGGCAACCTCTCTCAACGCCAGCTTCGACGAGGACATCACCGCTCAGTATGCTGCTGTACGCAACGCCCTCTACAACGATGGCAAGAAGATTGAGATTCTCTGCAACTACCAGCCCAAGCTGCACTTCATGAACGAGTGGTGGAAGCAGCTCTATGGTGAGAGCGAGGGTAAGGATGGCAAGGGCATCTTCCCCGCAGCCGTTGACCTCACCACCGACCTTCACTCTATGGGTCAGTGGATTCAGGATGGTGAGCGTACCATCTTCGAGACCGTCATCAGCGTGGAGTCTCCCGAGCATAAGCTTCTCTTCCCCTCTGACGATGAGAACCTCGATGGCCTCAACTTCCTCGCTGGCAAGCGTGTGGATGAGGTGAACAAGATGGCAGAGCTGGGTACCCAGCTGGCTCATGTGGATGGTGGTGTGCCCAACATCCGTCTCGTCATGCCTCGTCTCAACGAGTACTACCTTGGTCAGGTTATCTACTTCTTCGAGAAGGCTTGCGGTATCAGCGGTTACCTGCTGAACGTCAACCCCTTCAACCAGCCCGGTGTAGAGGCTTACAAGAAGAATATGTTTGCTCTCCTTGGCAAGCCCGGTTACGAGGCCGAAACCGAAGCCATCAAGGCTCGCTTGTAATATAAGACCCTTCCCTAAGGGGTCTAAGGTTCAGAAAGTATTTAACACTTTATTAAGGGGAGCGCACTTGGGTGCCTCCCCTTATACTTATCATTTTCCATGCATAATCCTATCACTCCTCTTTCCCTCCCGCAGGACGGTATCCGTTGCGTCCTCTTCGACATGGATGGCGTCCTCTTTGACAGTATGCCCAACCATGCCATAGCCTGGACGCGTGCCGTACAGCAATATGGCCTCTCTATCTCGCGTGAGGAAGTCTTCCTCAACGAGGGTCGCACGGGTAGTGGCACCATCAACGCCCTCACCCAACGCACATGGGGACGCCAAGCCACCGAGGAAGAGGTTCAGAACATCTACCGCACCAAGAGCGAGATCTTCAACGCCTGTCCCACAGCCCCTCCCATGCCTGGTGCCGCCGAGGTCTTGACCAAGATAACACGCTTGCAACTGCTGCCCCTCATTGTCACGGGTAGCGGTCAGCAGTCGCTTCTTGACCGTCTGAACAAGCATTATCCAGGCATGTTCAAAAGAGAGCTGATGGTAACGGCTTTCGATGTCAAACTGGGAAAGCCTCATCCCGAACCCTACCTTATGGGGCTCGTCAAAGCGGGTGCCGTACTCAATAGCGACGGTTCACCCCTTCACCCTTCTCAGGCTGTAGTGGTAGAGAATGCTCCCCTTGGCGTTCAAGCGGCCAAGGCAGCTGGCATCTACACCATTGCGGTCAACACAGGCGAGCTCACAGATAAGGCGCTCCTTGATGCAGGTGCCGACATTGTCTTCCCCAGCATGCAAGCCCTTGCTGACGCTCTCTGACCTTCAACGGTCGCATCTGGCACGCGAGAACGGATATGGACAGCCCCAACGGGATGACCGTGGAGGGTGGTGCCGGAAGGAAGAGCCCTCCTACATGTCGCGTCTCTGAAAGTTTCCCAAATGCACTCTGCCGTGGGGCATTTGGCAGCGTCTCTTTACGACTTCATGCCATCCTTGATTCTGTTTATCTCGTTGTCCTCATAAAACTCATGAGGCTCAATCTTCGTGCCGCCATTCCCATCCACGGTAAGGGTGTACTGCACAAACATATCATCCGATGAACCTACGCCTACACAGACGATGAATCGAGGACCGTTCACTGTCATCTTATCATAGGCCATGTTCATCAGCACAAACTGTTCATAGTCGCCATCTTCTACACCCATCTTGAAATTGCCTTTGGTATATCTTCTCGACAGCACCTGTACCCCATCACACTTCATCGTGAGTGTAATGGCATTATCTGCCGTGCGATATCCTTCGTCGTCAGTAACGAGCCCAAGCGACCTGTCAACCTGACGTCTTATGGTGTACACATACTTGTGTCCATTTCCCTTGACGCTATCTGTCTGGGTATATTCACGCAGGCGAACCACTTCCTTTTTCGCCACGATTTCCTTCTCAACAATCTCTTTTTCTTTTTCTTCGACGGTGCGGGTATCAATCTCTTCCTTTGCACCACAAGCCCAGACGAGCATCAACGCGAAAAAAGAAATTACCACCTTCTGAAAACCACGCCAATATTGGGTATATACATGTACCATTCTCAAATGTATTTTATTCATACAAAGATAGGATATTTTTATCTTCCAGACAAATAATACCATGTATTTCTTCTTTTTTATCTCATTTTATTGCACATACCACACTAATTTCCCCCTACACAAAGCACATTTGATGTTTTTTTTGTATCTTTGCGTGATACAACAACTAAGAACGAATGAAATTTAAAGTCCTACTTCTTTCGGCTTTTGCCCTCCTATCCGCCATCCCCAGTTTAGCCCAGCCCATGTCACCCAAGCGTGAGTTTCGTGGTGCATGGATTCAATGTGTCAACGGTCAGTTCACAGGTCTCGGTCGCGACAAAATACAGCAGACGCTCACCTACCAGCTCGATGAACTTAAGAAGTCGGGCATCAATGCCATCCTCTTTCAGGTACGTCCTGAGGCTGATGCGCTCTACCAGAGTTCCCTCGAACCCTGGAGTCGCTTCCTCACCGGACAGCAGGGACGTGCTCCACAGCCCTACTGGGACCCCCTTGCCTGGATGATAGACCAATGCCATAGCCGTGGCATGGAGCTCCATGCCTGGATCAACCCATACCGTGCCAAGACCAAGGGCACCACAGCCCTGGCTGCCAACCACCCCTACAACCTGCATCCCGAGCGCTTCTTCGAATACGATGGCCAGCTCATCTTCGACCCTGCCATCCCCGAGAATCGTGCCTACATCTGTCATGTGGCTTGCGACATCATCCGTCGCTACGATGTGGACGGCATGCACATCGACGACTACTTCTACCCCTATCCAGCCAACGGCATGCCCATCCCCGACAATGCCTCTTATGCACGCTATGGCAATGGCATGGATCGTGGCAACTGGCGTCGTGCCAACGTCAATGCTTTCATTCACGACATGCACGACTCTATCCGTGCCGTCAAGCCTTGGGTGAAGTTTGGCGTCTCCCCCTTCGGTATCTACCGCAATCAGAAGTCCGACCCCAATGGTTCTGCCACCAATGGCTTGCAGAACTACGACGACCTCTATGCCGACGTGCTGGAGTGGATTCGCCAGGGTTGGGTGGACTATAACATCCCCCAGATCTACTGGGAGATTGGCAACAAGGCAGCCGACTATGACACCCTCATCCGTTGGTGGAGTGCCCATGCCTCTGGCCGTCCTCTTTACATCGGACAGGATGTGGAGCGCACGGTGAAGTATCCCGACACCACCAATCCTCAGACGCACCAGGTATATCAGAAGTACAACCTTCAGCGCTCTCTCCCCGGCATTCTGGGCTCATGCCAGTGGTATGCCAAGGCATGTGTTGACAACCTACAGAACTATGCCACCGTCTTGCGCCAGCAATACCACCGTTTCCCTGCCCTTCAGCCCACGGCTCCCTGGATCGACGCAACGGCTCCCGGCAAGGTCAAGAAGCTCAAGCCCGTACGTGTCAACGATGCCTACATCCTCTTCTGGACAGCTCCCAAGGCCAGGAACGAGATGGATCGCGCCATCCAGTATGTAGTGTATCGCTTTGCTCCTGGCGAGAGGATCGACATCGGCGACCCCTCACACATTGTGGCCATCACCCGTGAGCCCATGCTTCGTCTGCCCTATCCTACTGGCAAGCAGAAGTACACCTATATGGTCACAGCCCTCGATCATCTGCAGAACGAGTCTTTGCCTGTCAAGAAGAAAATCAGGCTGTAAGCACGGACCCTCCCCTGCCCCTCCCTTTAGGGCGGGGAGCAAGCACATAAGCCCTCTCATCATCCCATTCGGGGTGGCATTTGCTGGCATTGGCTGTACTGCGTGACGTCTTTACATCGTTGTCATCGGCCAATCATCCCCCACCTTAACCATCATCAAGCATAATCATCATTATGGACATCAAAAAAACTCACAATACAAACGTAACCACTCCCCTCCATAGCGCCTCTGGCGCGGTAAGGGAGGGGCAGGGGGGTGGGTCTTCCATCCGCATACAGGGTGCACGTGTCAACAACCTCAAGAACATCTCACTCGATATTCCCCGCGACAAACTCGTTGTCATCACGGGTGTCAGCGGCAGCGGCAAGTCGAGTCTGGCTTTCGATACCCTTTATGCCGAGGGACAGCGTCGTTATGTAGAGAGTCTGAGTTCCTATGCCCGAATGTTCCTGGGACGTATGAGCAAGCCTGAATGCGATTTCATCAAGGGCATCCCCCCCGCCATAGCCATCGAGCAAAAGGTCACCAGCCGCAACCCTCGCAGCACAGTGGGCACCTCTACCGAGATATACGAGTACATGCGTCTGCTCTTTGCCCGCATTGGTCGCACCTACTCACCCATCAGCGGCATGGAGGTCAGAAAGCATAGCACCGAGGATGTGGTCAACTGCATGCTCTCCCACCCTGAAGGTGAGCGTTTCATGGTGCTTTGCCGCCCTAAGATGAGCCTTGAGATGCTCATCCAGAATGGCTTCACCCGCATCTATGTCCATCATGAGGTAATGCTCATCGAGGACTACCTGCAGCAACAAGCCTCCAACAGTTCATCCACCCCGCTACCTGCGGAGGAAGGACAAGGCGAAGCAACCATCTTCCTCATTGTCGATCGTATGAAGTCCTCATCCGACAAGGATGCCATCTCTCGTCTTGTCGATAGTGCCGAGACAGCCTTCTATGAGGGCGGTGGCGAGATGATGCTTCATTGGCTCAGCGATGACCATGAGGACGTATTCTCCACCCGTTTCGAGGCTGATGGCATCACATTCGACGAACCCTCTGACAACCTCTTTGCCTTCAACTCACCCATGGGAGCCTGTCCCGAGTGTGAGGGATTCGGACGCGTGGTGGGCATCGACGAGCAACTCGTCATTCCCAACTCATCCCTGAGTGTGTATCAAGGTGCCGTGGTGTGCTGGCGTGGCGAGAAGATGAGCGAGTGGAAGAACTGGTTTGCACAGTTCAATGCCGAACGAGGCTTCCCCATCCACAAGCCCTATTTCGAGCTCACACAGTCAGAGAAAGACTGGCTCTGGCATGGAGTGCCTTCGGCAGGTGAAAAGTCAAAAGTGAAAAGTGTAACGTTGGGCGGGGTGACAGTAAGCGTGCCTGCAGAATGGACAATCTACGCAGAGGAGCGCGAATGGGGTTTGTTGAGCATCGACGCCTTCTTTGAAATGCTGCGCCAAGGCCAGTACAAGATACAGAACCGCGTCATGCTGGCTCGCTATCGTGGCAAGACGGTATGTCCCAAGTGTCATGGCACACGTCTTCGTCCCGAGGCCAACTATGTGCGCGTGGCAGGTCACACCATCACCGAGTTGGTGGACATGCCTGCCTGCAAGCTGCTTCCCCTCATTACCGAGATAGAGTCGCAGCTTACCGACCACGAGCGTCAGGTAGCCTCCCGCATTCTTATTGAAATTAAGAACCGTCTGCAGTTCATGCTCGACGTGGGTTTGGGCTATCTCACCCTCAACCGCCTCAGCAACTCACTCTCAGGCGGTGAGAGCCAGCGCATCAATCTGGCCACCTCCCTGGGAAGCAGTCTGGTGGGCAGTCTTTACATCCTTGACGAACCCAGCATCGGCCTGCACAGTCGCGACACCGACCGCCTTATCAAGGTGCTCAAGCAGTTGCGCGACCTTGGCAACACCGTAGTAGTGGTGGAACACGACGAAGAGATCATGCGTGCAGCCGATTGGATTATCGACATCGGTCCCGATGCCGGACGCTTAGGTGGCGAAGTAGTATGGGAGGGAGAGCCAGTGCATA
>JAKSLO010000040.1 GCA_024401185.1 Bacteroidaceae bacterium
ATATAACAAGCTTGTTATTCCATCATTACTCTTATTCCCTACATTTTGACCGTAGTCAAAAGTCGGGGGGGTAGTGGAGCTATTTTACCATCAAAGTTTTTTTACAGAAATAAGGTGTAGACGGCTTGAAAAAGGTATTTTTATCGGTATGAAAACCTTCGGGATGACTACGGGATGACTACGGGATGACTACGGGATGACTACGGGATGATATCGGATTGCGGATGGGTTAGGAAAATATACAACAAATTATTCCATAAAAAAATACCCCCCTTGCGTGAGTTCGCAAGAGGGGTTATGCTTATTGCTAAAGTAAGGATAGCAAATTAGATCAAATCTGCACCAGCCTTGAACTTAGCAACCTTCTTCTCGGCAATGGTGATAGCCTCACCGGTCTTGGGGTTCTTACCCTGACGAGCAGGACGAACGCCAGTTGAGAAAGTACCGAAACCTACCAATGCTACCTTGTCGTCTGCCTTCAATGCCTCAGAGATAGCTTCGAGAGTAGCCTCAAGAGCCTTCTTGGCATCAGCCTTGCTCAAACCTGCATTTGCAGCAATCTTGTTTGTCAAATCTGTCTTGTTCATAATAATATGTTTTTTAAAAGGTTTATTCTTAACAATTTTGTTAATAATCAATTTTTTGTGCTTTACTTACCTACTAAGGTGCAGGGTTTACAAGGCAAAATTATGTATTATAGTTCGTTTTCCAAAGAAAAAATACAAAAAAAACACGTTTTTTCTTAAAAAAAAGTGCGATTAGTGCCGATTTTTGCGTTTCAATACCATAATTTGACTAATTTTGCAGCAAATTTCGGAGTTACCCCTCCTTCGCGAAGGTCTCCATATCCAACTAAAAACAAAGCTTTTACTCATTATGAGAAGTATTCCTCCTATCGTAAAAAACCTGCTTATCATAAACGTACTGGTGTTTATTGCCAGCGAATTGGTACTGCCCAGACAGGGCATTATGCTCGATGACACGTGTGGTTTGCACTTCTTCCTGGCCAAGGAGTTCTACCCCCATCAGTTCATCACCTACATGTTTCTGCATGGTAGTGTCACACACCTCCTGCTCAACATGTTTGCCCTTTGGATGTTTGGTGGCATAGTGGAACGCACACTTGGCACCAAGCGTTTCATCATCTATTATCTGGTGTGCGGCATCGGAGCTGGCATTTGTCAGGAGATAGCGCAATACATTCATTATTCAAACCTCGACATCTTCAACGTGCCACAAGGCACCGAGATGATACAATGCATCAATCTTGAAGGCTACGACATGCCGGTTTCGCTTTCTTCCTACCTGGCACACTGGAACTGTGTGGGAGCCTCGGGTTGCATCTACGGCATCCTGCTGGCCTTTGGCATCTGCTTCCCCGAGGAGCGTCTGTTCATCTTCCCCATTCCCGTACCCATCAAGGCCAAGTACTTTGTGCTCATCTATGCCGTCATCGAGGTCATGTCGGTGGTGACAAGGGCACACGATGGAGTGGCACACATCGCCCATCTGGGCGGCATGGTGTTCGGCTTGCTCCTCATTCTCTACTGGAAGAACATGGAAAAGAGACGCAGAGGAAATGGCGGTACTACCTACGTGACGTTTGACAGTTACAACAAAAGAATCTGATTTTCTGTTTTCAGAGAGCAGCATAACAGTTCAGAAACTAAAAATTCAGCACTCAGGGCATAATAAATAATGAAGATTGACAAGGCCAAACTAAACAGAATAGCCAAGCAAGTCGTACTGGTAGCCAATGTCGTTGCCATACTGTTGCTTTGGCTTTGCTGCCTTAGCACTTCATTTCATCCCGACGAGTGGCCCAAGATGGCGCTGATGGGACTTCTCTTTCCCGGATTTGTCATACTCGACCTCATCTTCATCCTGATATGGCTGCCCTTCAACTACAAAAGGGCATGGATTCCGCTTGCAGGACTTCTGCCCTGTCTGGGGTATGTCATAGATTACTGTCCCCTGAGCTTTCACTCTGAAGCCCCCAGCGGAAGCATAAAGGTAATGACCTGGAATACCGATAACTTCGGCATGGTGAGCAAGGATAGGGAAGAGTCAAAAAAAATTATACTTGAATACCTGAAAAACTGCGATGCAGACATTATATGCCTGCAGGAAACAAGTACCCATCAATATCCAGATTCGTTTGAGAACTACCTGGATAGTATAGGGTATGAGAGAGATGACTTTAATGGAAGAAGCATACTGACACGATTCCACATACTGGAAAAAGACACCATAGCATACACTTCAAAAATCTATACAGGGTGCAAGGGAAACGGAAGCAAGTGGTATAAACTGCAGATGGGCAACGACACCATACTGCTTATCAACAACCATCTTGAGAGCAATCATCTTGAGGATAAATCCAAGAAGGAGTATCTGGAGAGCATCGAGGACCCTGAAATAGACAAAATCAAGGAGAGTAGTCAGAACCTGCTCAGCAAACTCAAGATGGGTGTAAGCTACCGAGGTCCGCAGGTTGACTCGTTGGTGCAATTCATCGACAAGCACAAAGACATGCCCATCGTGTTTTGCGGCGACCTCAACGACACTCCCATTTCATACACCTATCAGCGAATCAGCAGTCGCCTTACAAGTGCCTTCCGACAAAGCGGAAGTGGCATAGGCATTTCGTACAACCAAAAGGGATTTTGGGTAAGAATAGACCACATTTTTGTCAGCAACCACTGGCGAACGTATAACACGCATATTGACACTTCCATCAAAAGTTCTGACCATTATCCACTCATTTCGTGGCTCAAAATGGAGTAAAAAGCCCCTTATACCTTAAATATTTAAGAAAAACTAACGTAAAAACGAAAAAAATGTGTATCTTTGCGCACTATTTTTGGGTTTGCCTTTAGGTTTGCCCTAATATTTTGCAATAAAACAAAAAACAAAATAACTAATTAAAAAATGCAAAACAAAGGATTTGTAAAGCTAATTGCTGTTGCACTGACTGTCATTTGCTGTTTCTATCTCATCTTTACCGTGAAGAGCAGAAACTTCAAGAGTCAGGTAGATGAGATTGCGGCTACAAAGGGCCAGAAGGCAGCCGAGCAGTATCAGGACTCGGTACTGCAGAAGGACACCTTCCTGTTGTGGTCAATGAAGGATGTTCGCGAACTGGGTCTTGGTTTCGGTCTTGACCTGGAAGGCGGTATGAACGTCATCCTCGAGGTAGGTGTGCCCGATGTACTGAAGGCATTGTCTGACCACAAGGAGGGTACCGACGAGAACTTCAAGAATGCAGTCGAGGCAGCTCAGGCTGAGAACGCCAAGAATGGCGGCGACGTGATTGATTTGTTCATCAGCAACTACACCAAGAGTGCTGGTGAGGGTAAGTTGGCTTCAGTATTTGCAACCCAGCAGCTCCGCGACAAGGTGAACCCCAAGAGCACCGACAAGGAGGTTGAGGCTGTATTGCGTGAGGAAGTAACCTCTGCCATCGAGAGTTCATTCAATATCCTCAACAACCGTATCGACCAGTTTGGTGTGGCTCAGCCCAACATCCAGCGTCTCGAGGGTCAGGAGGGTCGCATCATGATTGAACTTCCTGGTATCAAGGAGCCCGAGCGTGTACGTACTCTCCTGCAGGGTAGTGCCAACCTTGAGTTCTGGGCTTGTCACCTCACCGAGGAGGCTATGCCTGTTCTGAACCAGATTAACAAGATTATAGCTGAGCAGAAGGCTGGCGTAAATACTGAGGAGGTAGCTGCTACCGACTCAACCGTTGTAGCTGCTAATGATTCAACTGCTGCTGCTGCCGATTCAACCAACATGGCTGCTGCACTGGGTGGCAAGGTTAGCACCGACAACAATGCTCCTGCTGCTAAGACAAGCGACGACAAGAACAATCCTCTCTTCAGCCTGCTCTCTCCCGGCCGTCTGCCCGGTAGCAGCGCTTGTGTAGTAGGTATTGCTCCTAAGTATAACATCGACCGCATCAACGAGATGTTGCAGAGCGAGCGCGTATTGCGCGTATTGGCTGACAACAAGATGAAGTTGGTTTGGGGTGTAAAGCCCGCTGACAAGACTGAGTACTATGAACTCTATGCTTTGAAGGTTACCGAGCAGAACGGCCGTGCCGCTTTGGAAGGTGACGTGGTAAACAGCGCAAGCGAGACCTACGATCAGCACAAGCGTCCTGCAGTAAGCATGACCATGAATGCTGACGGCGCTCGTCGTTGGGCTACCTTGACCAAGGCTAACGTTCAGCGTCCTATCGCTATCGTTTTGGATGACCATGTTTATACTGCTCCTAACGTACAGAACGAGATTACTGGTGGTTCTTCTGAGATTACTGGTAATTTTACTCCCGAGGAGACTCGCGACTTGGTTAACGTATTGAAGTCAGGTCGTATGCCTGCTCCCGCACACATCGTAAGTGAGGAGATCGTTGGTCCTTCACTGGGTAACGAGTCAATCAACCAGGGTATGTGGAGCTGTATCATCGCATTCGTCATCTTGATGCTCTACATGATCTTGATGTATGGTGTAACTCCCGGTATGGTGGCCAACTGCGCATTGATTCTGAACTTGTTCTTCACCATCGGTGTATTGAGCAGCTTCCAGGCAGCATTGACCATGAGCGGTATCGCCGGTATGGTATTGTCACTCGGTATGGCTGTGGATGCCAACGTGCTTATCTACGAGCGTACCAAGGAGGAGCTGAAGTCAGGCAAGCGTACTCGCGAGGCTCTCGCTGCTGGTTACAGCAACGCATTCAGCGCCATCTTCGACTCTAACTTGACTTCTATCATCACAGGTATCATCCTCTTCAACTTCGGTACTGGTCCTATCCGTGGTTTCGCCACTACCCTTATCATTGGTATCGTTGTCAGCTTCTTCACCGCAGTATTCCTGACTCGCATCATCTATGAGGCACGCATGAAGAAGGACAAGTGGCTGAACCTCACCTTCACCACTCCCTTGGCAAGCAAGTTCTTCAAGAACCCTGCATATAAGTTCATGAACGCTTGGAAGAAGAGCTTCGCGGTATTCGGTGTTCTGGCTGCAATCAGCATCGGTTTCATGGTAGTTCGTGGCTTCAGCAAGAGTATCGACTTCACCGGTGGTCGCAACTTCGTGGTAATGTTCGACAATGAGGTACAGCCTGAGAACGTACGTGGTCTTTTGGCTGACGCATTCCCCGAGAGCAACACCAGCGCCATCGCATTGGGTACCGAGGGCAAGACCATCCGTATCAGCACCAACTACCGTATTGCTGAGGACGGCCTTGAGGTTGACAGCGAGATTGAGGCTAAGCTCTTCGAGACCTTGAAGGGTGCAAACCTCTTGGCAGCAAACCTCGACCTCGAGACCTTCATCAACCGTGATGTTCGTGATGGTGGTTCAATCGTAAGTAGCCAGAAGGTAGGTCCCTCAGTAGCTGAGAGCATCACCAAGGGTGCTATCTGGAGTGTCATCCTGGCATTCGTGGCTATCTTCCTTTACATCTTGATCCGTTTCCGCAACGTAGCCTTCTCAGTAGGTGCTATCAGCGCATTGATGCTCGATATCATCCTCATCCTGGGTATGTATGCTATCTGCTGGGGCTGGATGCCTTTCTCACTCGAGATCGACCAGACCTTCATCGGTGCCGTGCTTACTGCTATCGGTTACTCTATCAACGATAAGGTGGTTGTATTCGACCGTATCCGTGAGTTCATCGGCTTGCATCCCAAGCGTGACAAGAAGGATCTCTTCAACGAGTCACTGAACACGACTTTGACCCGTACCTTGAACACCTCAATCAGTACCTTCATCGTACTGGCTGTAATCTTCTGCCTCGGTGGTGCCAGCATCCGCAGCTTCGCCTTCGCAATGATTCTCGGTGTTATCTTCGGTACTCTGTCTTCTATCTTCATCGCAGCTCCCACCGCTTACTTGACCATGAGCAAGAAGAAGGACGCTAAGAAGGAAGAAAAGGCATAAATAGATTATTAATTCATAGTTCATGATTCATAGTTCATAGTTATTCTGCTAAAGCTCGTCAAGCTGAAGTAGCCACAGTTAAGCAAACGACATAAGCCTATATACATTATATATATACGCACACGCGTAAGAATTAGCTGTCAACTATGAACTATGAACTAAGAACTATGAATTAACAACGCCCCTGTAGTTAAATGGATAGAACGGAGGTTTCCTAAACCTTTGATCCGGGTTCGATTCCCGGCGGGGGTACAAAGTAGCACAAAATACAAAATGTAATCTTAAGAGCTATCTACGGTTAATCTGTGAAATATTGATACCAAATAGCTTATTTTGCTTACAAATTGTAAAAAAACAACAAGAAATAGCAATATTTTGATGTTTTTCTTCAAAAAACAAATAATATTTAATAACTTTGTGCTCAGAAGAATTAGGTAAAAAGATAATAAAAATATATTTATTATGGCAGAATCATTAGAGGTAAAAGAGAGAGAATCGGTTGTTGTCCGCTTCTCTGGTGACTCCGGAGACGGTATGCAGTTGGCCGGAAACATTTTTTCTACGGTTTCTGCAACCGTAGGAAACAGTATCAGTACATTTCCTGACTATCCCGCCGATATTCGCGCCCCGCAAGGCTCGCTGACCGGTGTATCTGGTTTCCAGGTTCACATTGGTGCTGGTCAGGTTTATACTCCTGGCGACCTTTGCGATGTATTGGTAGCCATGAATGCAGCTGCACTCAAGACTCAGCTGAAATATGCTAAGCCCAATGCTGCCATCATCATCGATACCGACTCTTTCGGTCCCAAGGATCTGGAGAAGGCTGACTTCAAGAGCGAGGACTATCTGGGTGAGATGAATCTGGATCCCGACCGTGTCATCGCATGTCCCCTTACCACTATGGTAAAGGATTGCCTCAAGGACAGCGGCATGGATGTTAAGAGCATCATGAAGTGCCGCAATATGTTTGCCTTGGGTCTTGTATGCTGGCTCTTCGACCGTGACCTTGAAATCGCATACAACTTCCTTCGAGAGAAATTTGCCAAGAAGGCTGGTGTGGCTGAGGCTAACATCAAGGTTATCCAGGCTGGTTATGACTACGGACACAATACGCATTCAAGCGTAGCTAATGTATATCGCATTGAGACCAAGAATAAGGTTCCCGGACGTTATATGGACATCACCGGTAACAAGGCTACCGCATACGGTTTCATTGCTGCTGCCGAGAAGGCTGGCTTGAAGCTTTACCTTGGTTCTTATCCTATCACCCCCGCTACCGACGTACTGCACGAGCTCTCAAAGCACAAGAGCCTCGGCGTAACTACCGTTCAGTGTGAGGATGAGATTGCCGGTTGCGCAAGTTCAGTAGGTGCTTCATTTGCCGGAGCATTGGCTGTAACCAGCACCTCTGGTCCTGGTATCTGTCTGAAGAGCGAGGCTATGAACCTGGCTGTCATCATGGAGCTTCCCTTGGTGGTTCTCGACGTACAGCGTGGTGGTCCTGCTACTGGTCTTCCTACCAAGAGCGAGCAGACCGACCTTTTGCAGGCTCTCTTTGGCCGTAATGGTGAGAGTCCCATGCCTGTAATCGCAGCTATCAGTCCTACCGACTGCTTCGATGCTGCCTACGATGCCAGCAAGATGGCACTCGAGCACATGACTCCCGTAGTATTGCTGACCGATGCTTATGTAGCAAATGGTTCAGGCGCTTTCAAATTGCCTAACCTGGCAGAATATCCCGCTATCAATCCTCCCTATGTACCCGAGGAGATGAAGGGTACCTGGACTCCCTATATGCGCGCTGAGAATGGTACACGTTACTGGGCAGTTCCCGGTCGTCAGGGCTTCGAGCACATCCTCGGTGGTTTGGAGAAGGACGATAAGACCGGTGCCATCAGCACCAATCCTGAGAACCACGACTTGATGACTCGCAAGCGTCAGGCTAAGATTGACAACATCGAAGTACCCGACCTGGAGGTTTTGGGTGACAAGGACGATGCAGATTTGCTCATCGTAGGCTTTGGTGGTACCTATGGTCATCTGCGTGCTGCCATGGACGAGATGCGTGCTGCAGGCAAGAAGGTAGCTATGGCTCATTTCCGTTTTATCAATCCTCTTCCCAAGAATGCTGCTGAAGTACTTACCAAGTATCCCAAGGTAGTAGTAGCTGAGCAGAACATGGGTCAGCTTGCTGCATGGCTTCGCATGAAGGTTGACGGCTTTGTTCCCGCTCAATATAATGAGGTTAAGGGTCAGCCCTTCAAGGTAGCTGAACTCGTAGAGGCTTTCAATAAGTTAATTTAATCTACAAAAATCGAAGCATCGTAATATCGAAATATCGATTTAACGACAATTCGAAGTATCGAATAATCGAAGTATCAAACTCTCGAAAATTTTAAAAAGCATACAACAATGTGTACATATACAGCTTCAGACTATAAAAAAGGACAACCTCGTTGGTGTCCAGGATGTGGTGACCACTTCTTCCTTTCATCACTCCATAAGGCAATGGCTGAAATTGGTGTAGCACCTCAGGACATTGCTGTCATCTCAGGTATCGGTTGCTCAAGCCGTCTGCCTCACTATATGGCTACCTATGGTATGAACACCATCCACGGCCGTGCTGCCGCTATCGCTACTGGTTGCAAGGTTACCAACCCTAACCTCACCGTTTGGCAGATCAGCGGTGATGGTGATGGTCTTGCCATTGGTGGTAACCACTTCATCCATGCCAACCGTCGTAACATTGACCTTAACATGATTCTGCTCAATAACCGCATCTATGGTTTGACAAAGGGACAGTACAGTCCAACCAGTCCTCGTGGTTTTGTGAGCAAGTCATCTCCCTACGGAACCGTAGAGGATCCCTTCCGTCCCGCAGAACTTTGCTTCGGTGCACGCGGCCACTTCTTTGCACGTGCCGTTGCGACCGACGCTCCTGGCACCATCGACGTATTGAAGAAGGCTTATGCTCACAAGGGTAGCAGCGTATGCGAGATTCTTCAGAACTGCGTCATCTTCAATAACGGTACTCACGAGAGTGTATATACCAAGGAAGGTCGTGCCAAGAATGCCATCTACGTAGAGCATGGCAAGCCCCTCATCTTTGGCGAGAACAACGAGTTCGGTCTTATGCAGGAAGGCTTTGGCTTGAAGGTAGTAGAGATTGGCAAGGACGGCATCACAATGGATGATATCCTCGTTCACGATGCACATTGTCAGGACAATACACTGCAACTCAAGCTTGCCTTGATGGGCAACGATGACGGTTTCCCCGTAGCACTGGGTGTCATTCGCGATGTAGAGGCTCCTACCTACAATGATGCAGTAGAAGCACAGATTGAGGAGGTAAAGGCTAAGAAGCCCTACCACACCTTCGCAGAACTGCTTGAAACCAACGATATTTGGGAGGTAAAATAAAGTAATCTGCCAATAAGCATACAAAAATCGGCGTTACAATATGTAATGCCGATTTTTTTATTTAACTTTGCAGTCACAAAGCGGCTAAAAGGCTGAATCGAAGAATCGAAGAATCGAAGAATCGAAGAATCAAAGAACCGAAGAACCGAAGAACCGAGAAATCGAGCCCCCCAATGAGCCGCCCATAATATTAAAAAAACATATAAAAACATATATCGATGGATTTTGTAGAAGAACTTACTTGGAGAGGCATGATTCACCAGATGATGCCCGGAACAGATGAAATGCTGAAGAAAGGCATGGCAACTGCCTATCTGGGTATCGATCCCACCGCAGACAGCCTTCACATTGGTCACCTTTGTGGTGTGATGATGTTACGTCATTTCCAGCGTTGTGGTCACAAACCTCTCGCATTGGTAGGTGGTGCAACAGGTATGATTGGTGACCCCAGCGGTAAAAGTCAGGAGCGTAACCTCCTCGACGAGGCTACCCTGGCACATAATGTAAGCTGCATTAAGGCACAGCTGTCACGCTTTCTTGACTTTGAAAGCGATGCTCCCAACAAGGCTGAACTGGTCAACAACTATGACTGGATGAAGAACTATACCTTCCTCGACTTCGCTCGCGAGATTGGTAAGTGCATCACAGTAAACTATATGATGGCAAAGGATTCTGTTAAGCGTCGCTTGAATGGCGAGGCACAGGATGGAATGTCATTCACCGAATTTACCTATCAACTGCTTCAGGGATATGACTTCCTTCACCTCTATGAGGAGAAAGGTTGCCGTCTTCAGTTGGGTGGTAGCGACCAGTGGGGTAACATCACCACAGGTACTGAGTTGATCCGTCGCAAACTGGGCAATGAGAACGAAGCATTTGCCTTAACTTGTCCTCTTATCACAAAGGCTGATGGCAAGAAGTTCGGTAAGACTGAGAAAGGCAACATCTGGCTCGACCGCACACGCACATCTCCCTATGTATTCTATCAGTTCTGGTTGAATGTAGGCGATGAAGATGCAGAACGCTACATCAAGATCTTTACTTCACTCGACAAAAATACCATCGAGGCATTGGTGGAGGAACATAAGCAGGATCCCGGTCGTCGCGTACTGCAGAAGAAGTTAGCAGAGGAAGTAACCATCATGGTTCACAGCCGTGAGGATTATGAACTGGCACTCGAAGCCTCTAACATTCTCTTTGGCAAGGCCACAAAGGAAAGTCTTGTAAAACTCGACGAACAAACCCTTCTTGACGTATTCTCTGGTGTTCCCCAGTTTGAGGTAAGCCGTTCTTTGCTCGAAGGCGAAGGCATCAAAGCAGTAGACCTGGTTGCTGAACAGGCTCAGTGCTTTGCCTCAAAGGGCGAGATGCGTAAGCTTACCCAGGGTGGTGGTGTATCAATCAACAAGGAAAAACTTGCTGCATTCGATCAGATGATTACCACAGCCGACCTACTGGACGATAAGTATATCCTTGTTCAGCAAGGTAAGAAGAAGTATTTCCTCATAATTGTAAAGTAAGAAAATCGTTCATAATTTATAGTTCGTAGTTCGTAGTTTATAGGAAAATAATAGTTTTTTGCAAAAAAATAAAAAAACTATGAACCATAAACTATGAACTATGAACTTTTTTTATTACCTTTGCACCGCAATCCGAAAGGAGGCTACAGGATTGGGCTATGGTGTAATGGTAGCACAAGACATTTTGGTCGTCTTAGTTCTGGTTCGAAACCGGATAGCCCAACCATAAAAAAAGCGTTGAAAGTAACATTTCAATGCTTTTTTTTTTATTTTTGCAATATTTTATCATATTTTATCCCATAAATTATAGAAATTAAAAAAAATAGCTTAACTTTGTAATGACTAACCCGAAATAGAAACCAAAATACGAAATAAAAAATATACATTTATATTTTAACATTCAATTATTAACTAATTAACCAAATTACAACAAGTATGAAAAAACAACTACTTGCAATGGGTATGGGTCTTGTAGCTACTGCTTCAGTGGCTCAGATAACATTCCCCGTAAAGATGGGCTTTGAAAATGCAGACAAGAGTGATGCATATCACTGTAAGTTTGCTAACAAAGTTGGTCTTAGTGAATTCGGCGACTGGGTTAATCCTCAGGATGTCGATAACTGGATTGAGCAGAGCGACAAGGAAGCAAAGTCAGGTGACTACTGCTTCATGGCTCAGAACGACGTTGAGAAGAAGAATCCTTGGGATCGCGGTTTCAAGTTGGGTAATCTTCCCATTAAGGAAGGTAAGTCATACCGTATGAGCTTCTGGATCAAGGGTGAGACTGGCAAGGTGTTGAAGGCTTACATCTCAAAGGGTGTTGAGCAGCTCGACAAGTCATTCGTGAACCCCGCTGGTTCAGCAGTGTATGGTTTGAACGGTGAAAATGACTACACCCTTACAAGCGATGATTGGCAGCACGTATCATTCGTTGCTTTCAACCACGGTGCAGCTCCCTTCAACTCAGTATTGGCTAACACAAGCTGGATGGGTGGTGCAGTAGTAGGTGAGAACGTACCTGAGTCTCTTTGGGAAGGTGCTGGCATCAACGACGCAAATAAGGACAAGACCTACCGTGACTTCTTCAATGGTGAGATCCCTGAGATTTTCTTCAGTATCATCAACCTTTATGATGGTGGTACATTCTTGATTGACGATATTCTGATTGAGGAGGACAAGACCTTCAACCAGGCTACCTATAACAACAGCGTAATTAAGCTTGACTTTGGTTATGCTACCAACATTGCTACCTTGGCAGCAAGTGGCAAGAACAATTGCAAGATTTTGGACAAGTCACAGTTCAAGGTATCTAAGGACGGAGCTGAAATCGAAATCTACTCTGTAGAAGCACACGCTGATGGTTTCGTTTATATCTTCTTGAACAATGATGCAGTTGCTGAGGAAGGTGTTACTGTAAGCTTTACTCCCAACGAGGATTGCCCCTTGGAATATGGTGCTGACAAGCGTCCTTCGAACAGCAGCGAGGCAATGAAGGTATTCGGCTTCGAGAACGAGGCTGTTTACGAAGATGCAAGCATCGAGGCTGAGGCACACTACACCACTCTTCCCCAGTTGTTAAGCAGTACTCCCGAGGATGAGTCATTCGACCTGGATGGCAACATCAACCAGTTCGTATTCGTATTCGATGCTGCTGCTGATGTTGACAACTCAATTATCAAGTTGATTGACGAGAGCGGTAAGGAGACCGAGTTGACTGTTAAGGCAAGCGAAGACAACAAGACTTTGACTGCTACCTATGAGGGTGGTAAGTTGAAGAATGGTAAGTACACCATTAGCATTGAGGTTGCTGATGCAAGCGGTGATGCTAACTTCTATGACATTACATTCAATGTAGGTCAGACTGGTTTCGATCCCGACAGCTCAACTGAATTGATCTTTAACCCTGGTTTCGAGGAGTGTGCTAACAATTCCGTTCCTAACGTAGGTCGCTTTACATTCGGTGGTAGCGTACTTACTCCCGGCGAAGGTCGTGGTAGTGGTGCTCGTTTGTTCACCGACTTTGCACAGGGTGGCCAGTTCACCGCAGCTCTCTATAGCCGCGACTGGGATGGCGATGGTCAGTACGAGATTGGTCTCGGTGACGAGGCAATTGAGCTTGAAGAGGGCAACTATCAGTTGTCATTCACTTGGGCACAATGGAAGGCTGGAGCTACTCTGAAGGAGGTTCAAGTATATAAGGTTGACGAAGAAGGTGAGTTTACTGGTGAGCCTATTTGGCAGAACGAGTCTGCTTATACCAACTCTGTAAACGTAAACGGTGGCAAGGGTGCTGTTGAAGGCGCAGAAGAAGTAGTGGCTAAGTTTAATGTTGAAGAGGCTGGTCGTTATGGTGTACGCTTCTTCGGTACCGGTGAGTGGTTGCTTGCAAACGTGAACATTACATATGTACCCGAAATTGCAGGTATTGAGCACAAGAGCGCACTCTGGAATGCAGTAATGGAAGCATTCAACTTCTATTCTGATAATGATCCTCTCGATGAAGAGCATGCACGTTACGATGAGGCTGATTTCAAGAATCTCTTGAGCCTCATTCAGAAATATGCTGACCTCGATGCTTCTGCTCCCACCGATTGGTCTAAGCTCAACATGACTTGTCCTACCGACTACAAGAACGCTATTGCTGAGGTAAAGGCTGCTTTGGAGAGTGCTAAGGAATTCAAGAAAGTAGTTGACGAGTACGATGCACTTCGCACAGAGGATGGTATCATTGCTCAGACTTTGGCTAAGAACGCAGAAACTAAGTTCGCTAAGTTGGAGTGCTATGCTGTTCTTAACAGTACCTACAATGAGTATAAGGATAAGGCATTGACCGACCACGATGAGTTGATTAATGCTACCAACCTGTTGAAGGAGAACCTTAACACTTTGCGTCGCATGAGCGGTGAGGCTCTTAAGGCTGATGGTAATGTTGATGATCCTTGGGGTCACGTAGGTTTGGTAGGTATTCCTGCTCTTACCGCACGTATCGACTTGGGTATTGCTACTCTGAAGTCAATGGCTAACGAGGACTATACCGATGAGGAAGTTAAAGCTATTCAGGAAGGTGAGGAGTCACTTACCGACAATGAGGCAGTAGCTAATGAGCTGAAGAGACTTGCTACCGCAAGATACTATAAGGCTATGCAGAACGAAGAGACCGCTAAGGCATTCTTCCAGGAGAAGTACACTGAGCCCGCTGAGGATTCAGAAGACATTCCTGAATTGATTTCAGACGGTACCTATGATATGTCATTCTTCTTGGTTAACCCCAAGCTCTATATTGTTACTGACAGAACTGATGCAAATCCCGCCAATAGCCTTACCGCTAAGGTAGAGGGTACTGAGGAAGAGCCTGTAACAATCTATCAGGGTTCTGCATTCCCCGGTTGGACTGTAAGCGAGGGTACTGGTGACTGGTCAACTGGTTGGACAAATTTCAAGGGTGTATGTACTGCTGAGGCTATGTGCAGCAACTGGGGTGGTAGCTTTACCGTATCTCAGTCTATCGAAGATCTTCCCGCAGGTCTCTATGTTTTGAAGGCTGGTATTACCGAGCGTTATGATGATGGTGGTTCAGAGAAGCCCGATCCAGAGAGCAGCTTCTTCTGGCAGACAAGCGGTGACGAAGATCGCGTAACTATGCCTGTTCCCGCTGCTGGTCAGTCTTGGGCAACTGCAAACGTATCTTCAGCTCGTCGTGATGCTATTTACACTGAGTATGGTCATGAGTTGGTTGAGGAAGGCGAGGAACCTGTAGCTGATGCTGAGCCTATCGAAATTCTCGATGGTAAGTTGATCATCGGTGCACACGCTGGTCCTAACTCACGTATCTTCATCAACAACTTCACTATCTCTTTGGTAGGTGGCAAGAAGACTGCTTCAATGGATGAATTCCTGACTGGTGTTGAGACTGTATCTAACAAGATTCAGAACGTATCAGTTTATGACATGAATGGTCGTCAGGTTGTTCGCGCTGCTAAGGGTGTTAACATCGTTAAGCGTACCTACAGCGACGGTTCTGTTAAAGTTGGTAAGTATATCGTGAAGTAATCAACACATTACGATAATCTAAATTAAGTATGGAAGACGAAAGTTTTCCATACTTTTTTTTGTATATGTAAGATTGGTTTCGTATTTTTGCAAAAAATAATATTTCCCTTAACCCCCCTAGGGGGAATAATAAAAGTGCTAACTTAAAAAATATCCAATTGGTAAAAATAATAATAGCATTAAATAATAATAACCATCAACTTAATTTATCCTCATCGGGGGTAGAGGAAACCTTTATAATATTATGAACATCTTTTCACTTGAAGGCAAGAATGCGTGGATTACTGGTGCAGCCTATGGTATAGGTTTTGCCATAGCCGAAGCCTATGTAAAGGCAGGTATTAAGAATATTGTATTCAATGTACGTAGTCAGGAAGCCGTTGACAAGGCTATGGAAGCCTATCATAAGGCCGGTATAACCAACGTAAAGGGATATGTTTGCGATGTTACCGACGAAATGGCTGTAAAGGCTCTGGTAGAGAAAATACATGCTGAGGTAGGACAAATAGACATCCTTGTAAACAACGCAGGTATCATCAAACGTATTCCCATGCACGAAATGACACGTGCAGAGTTCCAGCAAGTCATCGATATTGACCTTGTAGCACCTTATATTTGTGCAGCTGCTGTAGTACCAGAAATGATGGAACGTCGCCAAGGAAAGATCATCAATGTATGTTCCATGATGTCGGAATTAGGTCGTGAAACTGTTAGCGCATACGCAGCTGCCAAGGGTGGACTGAAGATGCTTACTCGCAATATCTGTTCTGAATACGGAGAATACAACATACAATGCAATGGCATAGGTCCCGGATACATCGCTACTCCTCAGACAGCACCCCTGCGCGAGAAGCAAGCTGATGGCAGTCGCCATCCCTTTGATAGCTTTATATGTGCCAAGACACCTGCTGGACGTTGGTTAGACCCAGAGGAATTGGCCGGTCCTGCCGTTTTCCTTGCCTCTGAGGCTTCAAACGCTGTCAATGGTCATATTCTCTATGTAGATGGTGGAATATTAGCTTATATTGGAAAACAACCTAAATAATTGCAACATCTACTATATAAAAATTTTTTTTAGCTCAACATTGTTCTTATTTCCCTCGTGGGTTAGGGGAGATAAATTTATAGAAGAATTTAGTGATGTTGAAAAATTAATTGGCAATTAGCAGCAATGTTAGTTGCCAATTCTTTTTGATTTATACACAAATCAGAAGAGACTTGTGCATAAATATTTTTAATAGATATGGATTCATCATCAGTTTCGAGCAACATTTTATTGATGGGACAAGCCAATAATGATTCCTTATTATACTTTAATCCGAAGGAAATATAGAAACCCGCTTGTATAAGTTGAACAAGTTGTTGGGGTTTACCTCTGAATCCATGCCATATCCAGGGTTGTTTAGGAGAAAGTTCTTTCTTTATTCTTAGAAGTTCATCAATGCCTTTTACACAATGAACAATCACAGGAAGGCTAAATTGTTCACTAAGTAGCACATGTTGTGTAAAAACATCTTTCTGCTTTTCTAAATCAGTTGTGCATAACTTATCTATTCCACATTCACCAACAGCCTTAATTTGCTTATATTCATCAGTTTCAAGTTGTGCAAACAAGTTGTGTATAACTGTTTCAACTTCTTTATCATTCATATCATCCAAAGCCCAGGGATGAATGCCTACACTATTTACATCCTGAACTATCTCAATAAACGAGCAATCACTTTCACTAAAAGAAAACTCATTGGAGTGATGTGTATGAACATCAAAAAGAATCACAAGCTTTAATAATTAAAGTTATGCACAATTAGTTGTTTACAATGAATTGCTTGGCTACTTCCCAAATAATCATTCCCGTTGTAACTGACACATTCATACTATGTTTAGTTCCAAACTGTGGAATCTCAAGACATCCATCACTATTGTCAATAACTTCTTGTTGCACACCCTTAACTTCATTACCCATCACAACTGCATAGCGTTTTGACCTATCCAAGATAAACTCATGTAACATGGTGCTACCTTCACATTGTTCAATTGAAATTATCGTGTAAGCTTCATTTCTTAACCAACCTACACAATCCAATGTGCTTTCAAAATACTTCCATTCCACACTATCTTCTGCACCCAAAGCAGTCTTATGTATCTCATTATTAGGCGGACAAGCTGTTATTCCACACAAACATAGCATCTCTATTCTGAAGGCATCGCAAGTACGAAACACGCTTCCTACGTTATAAAGACTTCTCACATTATCCAATACAACCACCAAAGGAAGCTTCTTTGCTTCCTTAAACTCCTCTATATTGAGGCGATTCATCTCAGTTATCTTTAATTTACGCATGCTATTGCTTAAAAATAATATAATGTAGCCTTAAACTGATGCAAAGTTACAAAAAGCGTTCAAAACTTGTTGAAAAAATCTTCAAAAAAAAGTGCTAAATAATTTTGTACTATGCAAAACATGTATTGTAACCCATGTTTTTAAACTACCAAAAAAAGAATTAAAAACTTAAAAATTATTTTTCAACACAATTTTACGCACTTATATACGCATTTTGTTGACGAAAGTTATTAACTTTGCAATTGTAAACAGATGTGCATAACTATTCTAAAATGCCATTTAAACTGCAATAAATGAAGAGATAGCGCATCAAGGCTTAATTGTTAATTATATGTAGAAAACTCAATATCTAAATATAATAACTTTATGTGCAAGAAAAAGGGTAAAAACTTATCTACACAATGCACAGCCTAATAATAGAAGTAATTTCATATTTTTTTAAAAATAAATAAAAAAACATTATTATGATTACTGTTGATAACAAGTGGAAGCAACTGGGTTACATTGATGAACCCATTCCTGAAGGTGTTGACATTAAGGCTGAGATCCGTCGAATGTGTAAAGAGAAGAATGCTGTGATTATGGCACATTACTATACCGATGGTGAAGTGCAAGATATTGCCGATTTCATTGGCGATTCGTTGGCTTTGGCTCAGAAGGCTGCCCAGACAGAGGCTGACATCATAGTAATGTGTGGTGTTCACTTTATGGGTGAGACTAACAAGATACTCTGTCCTGACAAGACTGTATTGGTGCCCGACCTTAATGCTTCTTGTTCTTTGGCCGAAAGTTGCGATGCCAAAGAGTTTAAGCAATTCGTGGAGGCACATCCTGACCATACTGTGATAAGCTATGTCAACACTACAGCTGCCACTAAGGCACTCACCGACATTGTAGTGACTAGTGGAAATGCACGTAAGATAGTTGATAGCCTTCCTGCCGATGAAAAGATTATCTTTGGTCCTGATCAAAATCTCGGTGGTTACATAAACAGCATTACGGGTCGTAATATGCTATTGTGGAAGGGTGCATGCCATGTGCATGAGCGTTTCTCGGTTGAAAAGATTCTGGCTCTCAAGCAAGAGCATCCAAATGCTAAGATTCTGGTACACCCTGAGTGCAAGGGTCCTGTGGTAAAGCTGGCTGATAAGGCTGGTTCTACTGCTGCTTTGCTGAAGTACAGCCAGGAGGATGAGGCAACGGAGTTTATTGTAGCTACCGAGAGTGGCATATTGCACGAAATGCAAAAAGCATGTCCCGATAAGACCTTCATTCCTGCTCCTCCTGAAGTAACAGAGCAGGTGGATGCTAATGGCAATCCTGTCACTTGTTCGTGCAACGAGTGCAACTACATGAAGCTTATCACCATGAAGAAGTTGTATAATTGTCTCAAATTTGAATGGCCTTATATTGAGGTAGATCCTGAGATAGCCGAAAAGGCTATTCGTCCCATCAACAGAATGTTGGAATTGAGTAAATAAAAAAAAATTTTCTTTCCCCGCCCTCCTACAAAGGGGAGGGTGGGGAAAGATTTCATTAACTAATCCTTTTATCCCCCCATAGTATAAGGAGTCCCCTCCCTAGGGAGGGCGGGGGAAGATTCTTATGCTCACTATAATAAACGACCTTGCCCTTATTCTTATTGTGGCAGGTGTTGTAAGCATTATATTCAAACGCCTGAAACAACCTTTGGTGTTGGGTTATATAGTGGCTGGTTTCTTAGCTGGTCCACACATGCCTTATACACCTACTGTGGGTGATATGGAGAGCGTGGAGACTTGGAGCCAGATTGGTGTCATCTTTATGATGTTTGCCTTAGGCTTGGAGTTTTCATTCAAGAAGATTATAAAGATGGGCTTTGGTCCTGTCATATCGGCTCTTTGCATCATGGCTTGCATGATAAGCATTGGCAGTGGGGTAGGCTGGCTCTTTGGCTGGAGCAGTATGAACAGGCTCTTCTTGGGTGGTATGCTTGCCATGAGCAGTACTACTATCATTTACAAGGCGTTCGATGACTTGGGACTTCGTCAGAAAAAGTTCACCGATAGTGTGATGAGTGTACTCATACTCGAGGATATATTGGGCATTTTGCTGATGGTGGTATTGTCGGCAGTAGCCGTAAGCCGACAGTTTGAGGGAGGTGCCTTAGCCATGAGCATGCTTAAACTGGGCTTTGTACTTTCATTATGGTTCTTGGTAGGCATATTCATCATACCACAATTCTTAAAGAAAAACAGCAAATACATCAATCAGGAGACTCTTCTTATTGTTTCTGTAGGGTTATGTTTCCTTTTGGTTATCTTAGCCTCTAAGGCTGGCTATAGTCCTGCTTTTGGAGCGTTCATGATGGGAAGCATATTGGCAGAGACTGTGGAGGCAGAGAGAATAGAGCATGCCATAGGAAGTGTGAAAGATCTCTTTGGCGCTATCTTCTTTGTGTCGGTAGGTATGTTGGTTGATCCAAGTATCTTGGTGCAGTACTGGTTGCCTATTCTCGTCATAGTGATCAGCATCATTCTGGGACAATGTATTTTTGGAACCTTTAGTTTTGTGCTTTCGGGCAATAATCTGCGTAGTGCCATACAATGTGGCTTTTCCATGGCACAAATAGGTGAGTTTGCCTTTATCATTGCTTCCTTGGGTGTTTCGCTGAAGGTTACCGAGGAGTTTCTTTATCCTGTGGTGGTGGCAGTAAGCATCATTACTACCTTCCTTACACCCTACATGATAAAGTTTTCCCAGAAACTAAGCTATAGTAAGTTCACCCTGTTCTCAGAGGAAAAGAAAAAAGGAAAGAAGCTTTTCAGTCAAAATGGATTGTTGCCTTCTTCGTTGATACCTGCTGATGGAGTTACATCTACTTGGATGTCATATCTTACCAAGCTATTTCGTCAGACGGCGGCTTATTATATTCTTACCATTGCAGCCATCACAATAAGCTTTGCTTCACTATTACCCTTCTGCCGAAGCTTGTTTGGACATTGGGTAGGCAATACTATTTGCGGGCTTATCACGCTTTTGGTCATTGCCCCCTTCTTGCGACCTGTCATAATGCGTAAGAATAACTCCGTAGAGGCTTTGCAGATTCGTAGAAAGAGCACTACACATCATTTTATTTTCCTATTTCTCTTCTTTATACGCTTCTTTCTTGCCACATGGGCTGTATTCTATGTCATCAACTTTTTATCGCCTTTCTGGTGGGGTTTTCACGTTTTGCTGGCCATAGCTCTGGTGGTGAGAATAATCTATAGTCGCAGGATTAAATATTACAGTTTGAAGATAGAGCGTACTTTCCGCCAGAACCTTTCACGTCGCGATATCTTGGCTAACGAGAATGAGGATAACAATCCACGTTATGCTCGTCGTCTTCGTGCTCGTGACCTTCATCTTACCCGACTTACCATTCCCAATAATTCCAAATGGGGTGGAAAGCGTCTTTCACAGCTGCAATTCGGTCGTGAGGATAATGTCATCATAGTGGCTATAATACGTGGCGACAAGCGCATCAACATACCAGGAGGAAATTGCTTTATTTTCCCTCGTGACATCATTGAGGTGGTAGGCGATGATGCAAGTATTGATATATTCTCTAAACGAATGGAGACAGAGATAAGCAACGATGCATCCTCGAATAACTCACTTAGCATTACTCGCATGGTCATCGATGCTTCTTCTCCTTTCCTCAACAAGTCTATTGTGGAGAGCAATATCCGTCAGCAACTGGGTTGTATTGTAATAGGCATAGAGATGACCGACGGCACTCTTTCCATAGCCAATGCCTCCTATGTATTCAAGTTGGGCGACATTATGTGGTTGGTGGGTTGATGCTCAGAATATATTTGTCCCAATCCTTTGCAGTACCTTCTCCGTTAAAAGTCTTTTGCTGCATGCGCAATCTGCTTTGCGAAATGCTGCTCTTGGTCATTGCCATCAGTTGGGCAATGTTTGAGGGATTTATTTCTGTCTTGATAAGCATGCAAATGCGATATTCGGTTTCGCTCATGTTGTAGAGCGAAAACAAAGTGTCTCGTAAGTTGGGATATGCCTTGTTCAAGCGTTCATCTATCAGTTTCCAGTCGTTAGTACCAAGTACCTTGTTCGAAGCCAGACGAGAGTTTATCAGTTCGTTGACGTCCTTGTCAAAGAAGTGTCGTGTATTAGGCTTTGAATGCTCCGCTTCCTTATTTTGCTCGTTGCTTTCTTCAACTGTACTGCTCTTTGTCTTTCTATTCTTTACTATCATAGGAATTATGCAAGAAAGAAGTGCCAGCATCAGCGGAGCCAACCAGCTTAGGTCTGTCTTTTCTTCGTTTTGCAGGTTTTTGTTTTCGCGTTGCAACAGATAGGTATTTACGCGCTGATTTATGTATCTTACCTTCTCCACCATTTTTGTGCTTTTATCCTTTTCAATGGTGTCGTTGGCTTCTTCTATTTGCTTTATAGCCTCCTTGCATTTTTGCATATTCAGGGCATTGCCATCTTGCTGGCTGAAATAGATAGCCAGTTCGTACATAGACTTTGCTTCCTCCCTCATGTAGTTGTGCTGATATATATTGCCAGTCAGCAAGTATATGTTGCTTTGCAGGGAATTTGTTAGTTGTGTGGTGTCGCACATCAAGGCCAGCTGTAGGTAATAAAGTGCCTTTTCTGTGTTTTTGGTAGAAAGCTCAGTTTTTCCGGCATAGTAATATGTTTCTACCAGGTGCTTGTTTCTGTCGTTCTCCGACAGATAGTTGATAGCTTTTTCCATAGCCGAATCGTTGCTAAGCTTGATGCCAGCCTTATCATCGGCTTTTGCACATAGCAGAGTGTAGTAGGCCATATCGTCCATATTATCCTCGCTAATGTCTGCACTCATCTGCTTGAGCATATTGCGAGCACTATCAGCATTAGTTTGTATGAGGCTGTCTATGTCAGTCAAACGCTTATGTGTATCCATACCTGTGCACTGAACAAATACGAGCAGTACAAGTATTATTTTTATGGTCAGATTTTTAAGTTTCATTCGTTATCTTTCATCATTGTTACAAAATTACATATTTTGATGCTTAATACCAAATACTTAATTGAAGAATTTTTAAAATCATAATTTTTTAGGCATCTATATGCCGTTTTATTCCGAAAGCACCTACATATACAGGTGGTTGTGCATGATCTTATCTCAAATGCATCTATAATAGTTTAGGATGTATAAATATAATGCTTATGATAGTTAAACATAATACTTGTGGTTGCTAAACGTGATGTTTATGATAGCTAAACATAATACTTATGGTTGCTAAACATGATGTTTAGGTTTGCTAATCATGATACTTATTTTCGGAAGAATTCTTGTTATTGCATTGATATAATTTTGTATCTTGGCAGACAGAAATCTAATGCAGTTTTCTTACTTTTTTCTTCCTATCAGAACACTATCAGCGCACAATTGGCTTACGTCTGGCTTACGTGTTTTCACGTAAGCCAGACGTAAGCCAATTGTGTGAAAGTAAAGTGCTACTCGTAGCCTTTCAAGAGAATCCTTGAGGGATTCTGTTCATCATATTTGATGAACTTGAAAATAGAGTTATT
>JAKSLO010000041.1 GCA_024401185.1 Bacteroidaceae bacterium
GTATGTGATTGAGGATGTATGCCTGCCGGATATATCAATTACAACTAAAAAAGCGAAGAGCATCGGAGTTTAGTCCTTGTCTCTTCGCTTATTTTTGTTGAAGCTTTCTTTTAGCCTATTTATTTTCTTTATGTTAGAATGTTTCTTCTACGATGTCCCAGTCGGCATTTGTAAGGGTGAGTGTGAAAGCTGCATCATCGGCAAAGAAATCGCCGGTGTAGTAAATGCGTTGGTTCATCTTCATTGGTACGTCGCTGAATGTACGAGTACGAATGGGCGTTCCGTCTTCCCTGTCTGCACTAAGGTTGAATGTCATAGTGGCTGTATTATCTGGCAGGAAGCAGTAGATGTTTGCCGTTTGAGTGTTTTTGCGGTTTGTGGTATTTGAGAAGTCTATTTTACCTGTTCGTGTGGTAGTGCTGGCAGCAAATCCTGTGAAAGGATTAAGAGCTGTACCGCCTCCTGTAGTGGTATATGACATAGCCATCATGTCGTCGGGTACACCATTGCTGCAGCGTATGCTGAAGCAACCTACACAACGTGTAAGGCTGATCTGCTCGTTGAGATTAGCACCATCACTTATAGTTGTGGTGAGTGTGCTACAGAAACAGTTAGGTACATAGTTATCGGTAAATGTGATGCGTGTAGGATCGTTGAATTGTACGGCATGTGATCCGTCATAGCCGATGAAGACAAAGGAATATTTTCCGTAAGGTACATTCAAAGAGAATGTCCCGTAACCGTCGTCGCCTCTGTTTTGTTCTACTGTTGTGTAGATGTTGCCTTCTGCATCGTACACGGCAAGAGCAAGATGTGCCAGCACGCTTACATCACCAGCGGCACGTGTACCAAATTCTCCAGTAGTGACGTCGTCAAGACCTTGCTGCTGATAGTTGATAACATTAAAGGTAATGTTTGCCTTTCCGTTAATGTTTGTTACTTCTTCTGAACCATTCTGACAAGAGGTTACAGACATTACGACTGCCATTAAAGGTAATGACATGTGCATAAATAGTTTGTTTTTTGTTTTCATGATTTTGTTTTTGTTTTTTTGTTGGTGTTTTGTCCAACATATATTATTTTATTTACACAAAGTTATATTATTTTGTTGATGTTTCCAAATAGAAATGGAAGAATATGATTGTTTTCTTTGTAAAATGTTTGTTTTTGTTACAGTATGTGACTTTTTTGTGCGTTTTTTGATTTTTATGTGGTGCTTTTTCTTTTTTTTATTATTCTTTGCCGATATGTTGTGAAAAAATAGTAACTTTGCGATTGAATATTTGCTATCGTTTCTTATCAAGGTGGAATACTTTAAGAATCTGCCGAGTATAAAGCATTAATGAATAAAGGAGAGTAAGACTTTCCAGTAATAATTTATGTATAAGACTTTTGCTAAACTTTTCTTCACCATTGCGTGTTCATGGTCCACTATTTCCGTGGCACAATCTCCAGTTGAATACTTTGGTGCTATTCCAGACTTGAAGGTTTCTGGAAATGAATTTGTTGATCCTCAGGGCAAAGCCGTCTCGCTTCATGGTGTAATGGATACCCCTAATGACTATTTCAATGGAGCTCGTTGGCGAGGTACCTTGAGTTGGCCTGTTTACTCTGATCCGAATGCCCCAAAGGCGTGTGTGGAGTATTTTACGAAGATATTTCAGGCTATTGCCAATCCTGCCAAGGGAACCTTTTGCAATCTTTTCCGCTTGCACCTCGACCCTGCATGGACCAACGATCCAGATAAGACTGCCACTAATGGTGGAGGCGAGAATGACATCAGTCGTTTTTCTGTGGATCGCCTTAGAACATTCATGGAGATTTTGTATGTGCCCATCATCAAGGATGCGTTGGCACATGGCTTGTATGTGATTGTACGCCCTCCTGGCGTATTCCCTGAGGACGTAAACGTGGGTGAGGCCTATAACAATTATCTTCTTACGGTGTGGGATGTAGTTTCGAGCAATGATTATGTCAAGGCTCATTCTGGTCAGATCATGCTGGAGTTGGGTAATGAGCCTGTGCGTATGAATGGCAATCTGGCTGACTATTTCCAGCCAGTGGTAAACAAGATTCGTCAGAATGGGTTCAAAGGCATCCTACTTCTGCCGGGAACTTCGTATCAGGCAGACTATACCAACTATAGTGTGAAAGGCATCAATGATGACAACTTTGCCTATGCTGTGCACAACTATCCCGGTTGGTATGGTGGATGGGATGCCAGTCAAACAGAGGCAGAGTTTATTAAAGAATTTGAGAATAAGGTACCCGTTGACAAGAAGCCTATCGTTATAACTGAGGTTGACTGGAGCCCTATGAAAAAGGGTGCAGGTCATTGGAATGAAACACATAATCAGTACACTGAGGGCAACTTCGGTACCTGGGGTACGGGAACCACCAATGGTGCACCCGATGTGCCTTATAAGAATACGCAGAATGTAAGTTGGGGTTCCAGATTCAAGAATCTGGTTGACAAGCACCCCAACATCAGTTGGACCTTGCAGGGTACCACCACATACGTGGACATGGATGCCTACCTGAAGGACGGCACCGTGCAACCCGCTTTCCTCGATGCGATGAAGCAGGCTGGCTATGCTGATGCCACCCAGGCATGTAGTGGTGCTTGCTTTAATTGGTATCGTGAGTATGCCTGTGGCAATCGCATACCTTATGGTACACCCAGCGTCTTGCCCGAGGTAGAACCTCATTCGACAACTGCAATGGCATTTGGAAATGCCTCGTATGACGAAAATACAGGACGCTATTATTTCAAGACTCCCACGTATTCCGCTTTCATCTTTAAGGATTATGCAGGAACTCCTCTTGCCAAGTGTGCAGACTTGTCCATCAGTTTGGGCGAAGGTACTATAGGCTATCGTCTGGATATCCAGATTAAGGACAAGGATGGCAATGTCATTCCTGAGGGTGGCTATATTATCGGTACAGAGGTTGACGGAACAAGAATTGCCTCGTTTGATGATGCCAAGGACAAGGTGTATGACCTTACCACAATGTTTGCTTCCTATATCGAAAACTATCCCGGTTGCACGTTGGGTGATATTCGTCTCAATACCGTTGTGCCAAGCGAAAATAGTAGTGCCTATTGGTTTACTATCAGCAAGATGAAGTTGAATGTCAGCGAGGTAAGTGCCCGAAAAGGTAATAAGGGTGTTAGCTTGGCCGATGTAAAAATGTACAGTCATGAGGCACAGAAGGTCTATATCTTCAATGACGATGCAGAATCTGGAGAGCATTTCGGCGGCTGGGGAAATGGTGCTATTGACTATGGCTCCGGTTATGGCAAGGATGGTTCAAATGGTTATCGAATTGTGATTTCCGAAAAGAAGAATCCCTGGGAAGGACAGTTCAACTTGCAGTATGATGCCGGATATGTCAAGGGCACCGAGTACACGCTTGAGATGGACATCAAGGGCAGCATTAACGGTTCTGTTGGGGTAGCTATCCAAAATCCTGACGGATATAAGGACTGTGGAAACTTCCCGGAAATGAGTGTTACCACAGCTTGGACGCATGTCAAGATGAGTGCTACCGTGACTGGTGAGGGGGCACAGCGTATTTTGATTAACTATGGTTCGTATCTTGGCACTCTCTACCTCGATAACATACAATTGTACAGCATCTCTCAGGTTCCCACCGAGATTGCGGGCAAGAACATTGAGTTGAATGTAGATAAGACCAATGGTGCAGAGGTGTTTGGTGCCGGTTTGCAAGGCAATGTCAGCTACAAGGACTATGCCGACCTGTCAGAGTACAACACCATGGTGATTAAGGGTACTGGCGGCGGTCTTCGTGTGTTGTGCAACCGTCAGGAAGATAATAAGATAACCGAACTCAATCCAACCCTTTCAACCGGAGAGGCTATTATTGATCTTAGCGCGTATTCCTACTTCCACCTCAATAGTATTAAGGCAGCTTGGGGACAAACCGTGAATGTGAGCGAGATAACCTTGTTGGGCGACGGCGTTTCAGTAGATGATGCTGACTACTACATCTCGGGTGCTGGTTACGTGACCGCATCGGCTAAAGCTGCATTGGCTGATGAAAAAGCTACCGTGATAGATTTGCAAGACTATGATGGCAAGTTTGAGAATGCCTTTGTGAGCGCTAATCCCAACTGTCTGTTGGTATATAAGGATGGTAACAAAGTCGGTAGTCCTTTTGATGCCCGTAATCTGGTACTGAAAGGATGGGACTATAGTGCTTGGCGCATAGACTTGCAAGACGGTTACGACTTCCGTTCACCCTATGCTATCAATATTGTGGGTGGTGCCAGCTATACTCGCAATCTTACCACGGCATGGGCTACCCTTGCCTTGCCCTTCGAACTTGATGTTACGGCAAGCGGTTCACCCCTTGTCTATGTGCTAGGTGAGGTAGGCGATGGCACCATGACGTTCAACCAGGTGAAGGAAGGCACCATTCCTGCCGGTAAGGTTATTCTTTATTATAACGAGAACCTTGGCGAAACCGTCCTCTCGGGCAAAGGCATTGCCAAGACTGCAGATGGCTTCAACATTCAGCCCGTCGAAGGAGTGGATGGATGGTTCACCGCACAGAGTTTTGTGGGTCAGGTGATAGACGATGTGAATGCAGACCCCGTGCTGAAGGACTACGAGGTATATGGTATCAGCAAGGATGAGTTTGTCCATGCCACTAAGAAGCTTACGCTGAAGCCTTTCCGTGCTTTCTTCCTGTGCAAGAAGTCTTCTGCTGCTCAGGTGAAGGCAAGCTTCGATATCCTGCTCAATAATGGCGAAGAGGATGGGGTAGAGGAGACGTTCTCTTCGGATGCCTCTGCAGTCTCTGCCCGTTATGACATCATGGGTCGCCGCCTCTCTGTCCCCACAAGAGGTATAAACATCCTGCAGTTGAAGGATGGCAGAAAGGCAAAAGTAAGCAGTAAGTAAAACTCGTCAGAGTGCAGATATACGGAAGGCACGAAGTGCGCTGAGAAATGCGCATTTCGTGCCTTCTTTGTTGCTGGGTAATCCATGTGTTCTTTTTTTGTCGCCAGATGGTGTTTAAAAAATGTAAAACAGCATGATTATCTGCATGAAATGAAATTTTAATATAATTATATTAGCTAACAGTTGCTAATGTCAGCGATAATTATTAGCTTTGCATGCAGAAAGGAGAGCGTGTGGTATTGTACCTCTCTTATAGTAGTTTTGTGAAAAGGTAAAATTCTGAAAGACGAATAATTACGGTAATAAAAACTAATAAAATAAATACTTATGAAACAAAAATTACTCAAAACATGGCTCATGCTCGTGTGTCTGCTTGTGGGAGCGGGGACAACGTGGGCAACGGATGAATCCATTACGCTTGCTGATGGTGTTGGTACAGGTTCTGGAACCAGTTACTCCATAACTTGGAGTGGTACGTCTTGTGATATCACTCAGACTAAAGAGAACAGTTCTAATAATGTAAACTCTTCTTATATTTCTGCACCTCGATGGTATCAAAACCATAAGATTGCATTTAAGGCAAAGAGTGGATATACTCTCACTGGTGCGACAATCGAATGTACTACTAATGATTACGCCACTGCTCTGAAAAACTCTACTTTTAGCAACGGTGCCTCTGCTACAAGCTCTGCTGCAATTGTCACAATCACTACGAGTGGTGATTTTAACATTACAATGGGAGCACAAAGTCGTATTAAATCCATTAAGATTTCTTATACTAGTACTGGCGGTGGTTCAACCCCCACAAAATACAATGTTAACATTGCAAACAACATCGCTAATGGTACAGTAACTGCAAGTTCCACTTCTGCAGCGTCTGGCGCAGAAATCACCCTGACTGCAACTCCCGCCACTGGCTATGAGTTCGGCTCTTGGAGTGTAACCAATGCTTCTACCAGCGCTGCTATTACCGTTACCAACAACAAGTTTACCATGCCTGCTGCTAATGTAAATGTTAGCGCAACGTTCAATAAGACGCAAGGTGGTGGTGAAGAGCCTAGCGGTGATGGCACTTGGGTGAAGTGTTCTATTTCAGATCTCACTTCATCAGACATCTTTGTTATCGTTGATGCTAATTCTGGTACAGCGATGACAAACAATAATGGCACATCAAGTGCTCCCACTGCATCTGCTGTAACTGTTTCTGAGGATGGCAATACCATTACAGGTGTTACTGCTGTGATGAAATGGAACATCTCTGGTAATGCTTCGGATGGTTATACCATTTATCCTAATGGTACTACCAAAACATGGCTATATTGTACTAATACAAACAATGGTGTACGAGTAGGTACTAATGCAGCAAAGACTTTTACTTTGGATGGCAATCACCTGAAGCATGCTGGTACATCTCGTTATGTTGGTGTATATAATAGTCAAGATTGGCGCTGCTATACAAGCAAAACTGGAAACATTGAAAACACCGATACTAAATTCTATAAGTATGTTGCAGAAGGTGGTGATACCCCCGCTGGTGACCCCAAAATCTCCAACTTCATCAAGACCTCAACCCTCAGCCTTGAGACGGGTGCAGAGGCCTGCGATGTTAGCACTCTCTTGAGCATCCCTGCAGACTATACTGGCACAATCACCACAACCATCAATGGCCTTACTCAGAAGGATGGTGAGTTCGCATGCGTTTATCCCTACCTCTCATTCCAGAAGGCAGGTACTTATACCGTAACCGTAACTGCTGCTGCCGTGCCTGGCAAGTATGCTGAGACAAGTGGTACCATTACCGTGACTGTTAAAGAACCTGTAGCCAAGACCCTTACCTCTATCACCGTCAGCGGTACTCCTACCAAGAAGGAGTATTATGATGGCGATGTATTCAATACTGCAGGTCTTGTTGTAAAGGGTACTTATTCTGACTCACATACTGAGGTTATTACCGAAGGCATTACCTGGACCATCAACCCTAAGACTCTCACACTTGGAACGACTTCTGTAAGTGTTGTGGCTTCTGTGGGTGAGGTAAAGAGTAACA
Organism: Bacteroidaceae bacterium; assembly: GCA_024401185.1. Taxonomy (GTDB): domain Bacteria; phylum Bacteroidota; class Bacteroidia; order Bacteroidales; family Bacteroidaceae; genus Physcousia. The sequence continues at coordinate 6,976 of JAKSLO010000041.1, forward strand.
CCTTCACCATTGAAGGACTGACCGTGACTGAGAGCCTTTACAAGACTGCAAGCATTACGTCTTTCTCTGCTACTTCTGGCGATATCAATGACGACATTGCTTATGAGGCACTCCAGGGTGAGGCATCTACTGCTCCTGCTGTAAATAACAACAACCTCCGTCTCTACCAGAATGGTGGCTATGTAACCGTTTCTGCTGCTACAGGTTTGAAGATTGCTTCAGTTAAGATCACCACAAGTGCTACTTATGCTTCAACCACTGTTGGTTACTGCGTGGATGACGAGGATGCTCCTACTGAAGGTGAAACTGTTGCTAAGAGTTCTGATTATACTATCAGCGGCCTCGATAATAGCTCCGTTTCTATCTACTGCCTCGGCACTGATAAGAACACCCGTCTGGAGATAGCTGCTATCGAGGTTAAGTACTCGGGTAATGCAGTTACTACATTGAAGAACATCACACTCTCTGGTACCTATCCCACAGAGTTTAATAAGGGTGATGAGTTCAGCCACGAGGGTATGACCGTTACCGCCAACTACACTGATGGTAGCGATGCAGATGTTACTTCTTCTGCTACTTTCACGGGCTGCGATATGAACACTCTCGGTGAGCAGACCGTAACAGTAAGCTACACAGAGGACGAAATCACTAAGACAGCTGAGTATACGATTAACGTAGTTAAGGCTCCCTTCGTTCCCACTCCTGCAGCTGAGGGCTATGAGATTTTTGATATTGCTAGCCTCTACTCAAGCGTGACGACAAACGCTACCGTTGAAGATTGTGAGGGTACGTCATTCGCTATGGCATTTGCTAAGCCTGATGGAAGCTCTACTCCTACCAAGTACTACGATAATGGTAAGGCTGTCCGTGCTTATACTGATAATACCATCACCATCACTGCTGCAGAGCCTATCGATAAAGTAAATATGGCATGGGTAAATGGTTATGTAGACGATGCTGTCAGCATCACCGGACTTGGTACTACCACTGCCGTTGTAACCTTCAACAAGAACTGCCGCTTTACCGGCATCGTCGTTTCTTATAAGAATTACACTCGTTCGCTGACCAACGCTTGGGGTACCATCTGCTTGCCTTACGACTTCGAGGGTGACGCTACGACTACCTACTATAGCATTACGAGTGTTCAGAAGAATGAGAGTGGTGATCCTGAGGCTATGGCTCTGACAAAGGAGACAGAGCTGAAGGCTGGTGTTCCCTACATCTTCTGCTCAAGCAACACTGGGGCTGGTCTCACCTGTACTGCCACTGGCACGAATGGTGCTGTTAAGCCCGCTACCGTCAATGGTATGACTGGTTCGTTCACCAAGCACGCTATTGATGCTGGCATGTACCTGCTCTCTGGTAACAAGTTCGTGAAGGTGGCTGCTGGCAGTACCGTGGGTGCTAACCGTGCATACATCAAGATGAGTGCTGTTCCCACTTCATCAAGTGTGAAGGCAGACGTGATCTTTGGCTTCGATGGTGAGATTACCGACGGTATCTTCGCTGTGGAGGGCAATGAGCGCCACGATACACAGTACTTCGACTTGAGTGGTCGCCGTGTGATGAATCCCACTAAGGGACTCTACATTGCGAACGGCAAGAAGGTGATGGTTAAGTAAGAGAAATGAACCGCGATGTCCTTAAGCCTGGTCCTGAATGGGATGGGCTTGAGGATGTCAAGGTGATGAAAATAAATAGACTAACTGCTGTGCTTAGCCTCTCCTGTGGAGGGCTGGCACGGAGAAAAAGATGTTTAAAGAAATACAAAGATGAAAAAAGTATATATTGTTCCCTGTTCTGTTAAGTACGATCTGCTGACCCCCAAGATGTTCGCTATCAGCAAGAATTCTGATGGTGCCACAGTAAATCCAGACGACTTCGATAATACGGGCGACCAAGTAATTGATGGTGGTGACGTCAAGGAAGGTGGATTATGGGATGTTGAGTGGTAAAGAAAACAGAGGCGAAAGCCTCTGTTTTTTTTGCTTGTGGAAATAGTGCGAAACCGAAGAAAACCGCTTTGTCAGACAAACAAGCGCAAAAAAAGTTTTAGCCAAAAATGTTCCAAAAATGCCCCTGTCTATACATTGGTCTGATATGCAGCGCTTTATAAAACCTCTTTTTCTTGCAGAAGTTCCCGGAAAAATGCCCCTGAGGTGCTTTGTGTCACCCCTCTATCTTTAGAATCTGACGTACAAGGGGCATGACGACCTTCTTCAGGATGGCATCGTTGAGGAAATGCTCTCCCTCGAAAAGCTGGAAGTGGTCTGTGCCATAATGCTTCTTGAAGTCGGGTTGGCAGTTTACGTTTTTGTCCTGCGTGCCAAAGAGACCCCATACGAGATCCTTCTCCGTCTTGGCAGCCTTGAAAAGGCCTTTCTCCAGTTCCTTGAACTCGGCAATCATCTGCTTGTCCACCATGAAGTCCTTGGCTCCGTCTTGTCGCTTGTTGCGGAATGCCTGACGCTTGCCCAGTCCGCGGAACGTGAGAAGGCGTGCCATGCAGAATGACGGGTTGACCAGGATGCGTGGAATGCCGTGCAGCAGTTCGGCGTAGAGTGCGCCCATAGAGGTGGCCACGATAAGGTCGGGCTGCTCGTCGGCTACGAGCTTCTGCAGGAAAGGCAGGGCTTGCGCAGGACTGACGGGGACATCGGGTGCTATGACTGGTATGCCGTGCTCGTAGAGCGTGTTGCGAAGGTGGGTGGCTGTGCCGCTACTTCCGGCAGAGGCGTAACCGTGTATGTAGAGTACTTTCATGTTGTGAAGGTTTTTGTGAACGTTTTCTTGTTATTGCATTAGTGGTGCAAAGATAGATAATTTCCGCTTAGTTTACAAACTTTCCTATGGAAAAGTGACTTCAGTAGTGTCTCACAATAATCAAAGCGGGTGTTCTGTAAAAAATGTTTTTGAACGCAGAGACGCATTACGGGGGAGGTGGATGAAAGCCGGAGGGGTTCTTTTTTGTGAAAATATTTGCAAAACGGAGAAAAGTTTTGTATCTTTGCAGACAGGAAAAAGAGGCTATTTTCCTTCGATTTTCCTACAGCCAGCACCCTTTCTGCACACAATTGGCTTACGTCTGGCTTACGTAAAAACACGTAAGCCAGACGTAAGCAAAGCGTGTTATGACCGAGTGCAACCCGAAGGATGACAGAAGCCAGCGTATATGAAGTTAAAGAAGTTTACAAACGATGCGGGTGGTCTTTGTTGAGCCAAGAACGACAATGCCTGGCGTAAAAACGCCAGGAACAGTGGCAGTAAACCCAGGAACAGTGGCAGCAACGCCAGGAACGGGTGCAGCAATGCCAGGAACGGGTGCAGCAATGCCTGGTTTTGAATAGGTATATAATCTATCATAAACCGCTTGGGACAGTAACGAACATTGTGCATTGTGTGGTCTTGGTTTTCGTTTATGATACATTAAGTTTTAAATATGGTACATTATGATTGATTATCTTATGATTTATAGCGGATTATTGCTCATGTATGAAAATAAATTTGTATATTTGCAAAATCAATCAATCAACCTTATTTATATCATTTTATCAAAAACTTAATTTTAATTACATGAAAAAAATTTTTCTAACTAGTTTAGCGGTATTGTTGCTGTCGGTGGCTGGTTGGGCTATTGCAGACAGTTCTGCAGGACCTAAGCCAGACAAAGTGGAGGTTACTACAGTTGACCTTACGGAGAAATTGGCCAACCCCAATTTTAATGATGGTACCAACGGATGGACTGTCAACACCGGCAAGATTGAGGTGAAGGCAGCCAGCACAGGCAATCCCGTCGTAACGGCTTATGGGTATCAGGTTAACATCAGCCAGCAGGTTACTGGTTTGGAGCCCGGTAAGTACAGAGTGAAGGTACAGGCTTGCTCACGCTACATGGACAAGGCTGCCGGTATCAAGGACTACGAGACCAGAAAGGCCAACGGACAGGAGATTCCCAACGAGGCATACGTCTATGCCAACGGTGAGCAGAAGAAGGTGGTGAACATCTGGGACGAGACCTCGACTTACGACTTTGCCAAGGAGAGCGGTCAGGCAGCTTCTGACCTTACTATGAGCAACGGCGAGCAGATTCCCTACAACTCAACCAACTTTGCCAATGCCTTCAACGCAGGCATGTATGAGAATGAGTTGGATTGTACGGTAGGTGCAGACGGCGTGCTCACCCTCGGTATCAAGAACGAACTGACAGGCGACGGCTATCAGCCCTATGTAGGCTATGACAACTTCCGCCTCTATAAAATAAATGAGGTTGAGGAATACACCTCACAGTTGGCTAACCCCAACTTCAACGACGGTACCAACGGATGGACTATAAACACCGGTAAGATTGAGGTGAAGGCAGCCAGCACAGGCAACCCCGTAGTGACCGCTTACGGCTATCAGGTGGACATCTGTCAGAAGGTTACCGGCCTGAAGCCTGGTAAGTATGTAGTGAAGGTACAGGCTTGCTCACGCTACATGGACAAAGCTGCCGGTATCAAGGACTACGAGACCAGAAAGGCCAACGGACAGGAGATTCCCAACGAGGCATACGTCTATGCCAACGGTGAGCAGAAGAAGGTGGTGAACATCTGGGACGAGACCTCGACTTACGACTTTGCCAAGGAGAGCGGTCAGGCAGCTTCTGACCTTACTATGAGCAACGGCGAGCAGATTCCCTACAACTCAACCAACTTTGCCAATGCCTTCAACGCAGGCATGTATGAGAACGAGTTGGCATGTGTGGTAGGCAAGGACGGTGAGCTGACCGTAGGTATCAAGAACCTGTTGACAGGCGACGGTTACCAGCCTTATGTAGGCTATGACAACTTCCGCCTCTATCGCGTGGGTGACCTCACCGAGGAGGATGCTCCTGTTGATACACCCGAGGTAGTGGAGGGCGACCGTATTGCCATTCCCGCAGGCAGCGCCAACGGTTCGGAACTGAACGTAGAGGTTTTGGAGAAGGATGCCAACGGCAACACCCTCTCGGCAAAATACACCGTTAAGAACGGCACCTGGGGCAATAATGCCTCACACCTCAGCATCTTCAAGTTTGCTCCCCTTTCGGCCGAGACCATCAAGGGCTACGAGAAGATTGTTGTGATGTTTGACCAGGTTATCCCCGCCTCAAACGGCGAGGCTACATACGGCTTCATTCCCGTAGGTCTGGTTTCTCCCGTGAACTGGACTTCAATGAGCGGTCGTGACAAGTGGGAGTACACCTTCACAGACGACGACAAGGCTAAGGGTATTGATGACTTCTCTATCTTCTTCAACGCAAGTGGTGACTTGAAGGATATCGAGTTCACCATCAAGGGTATCTACCTTGTGAAGGCTGCTGGCGATGAGCCCGGTGACGAGCCAGAGGATGACATGCTGGATGTGACAGGTTTTGAAGACCTGACCGCCAAACTGGCTAACCCCAACTTTAATGACGGTACCAACGGATGGACCGTAAACGAGGGCAAGATCGAGGTGAAGGCTGCCAGCACGGGCAATCCTGTGGTGACCGCTTACAACTATCAGGTGGACATCTGCCAGACTGTTGAAGGTCTGGAGCCTGGTAAGTATGCCGTACTGGTACAGGCTTGCTCACGCCACATGGACAAGGAAGCCGGCATCAAGGACTATGAGAACAACAAGGCTCAGGGTAAGGAGATACAGAACGAGGCATACGTATATGCCAATGGCGTGCAGAAGAAGGTGAAGAACATCTATGACGAAGGTGCAGACTATGACTTCGCCACGGAGAGCGGTCAGAGCGTGCAGGATCTGCGCCTGGCAAACGGCAAGCAGATTCCCTACAACTCTACCAACTTTGCCAATGCATTCGGCAAGTTCAACATGTACCAGAACTATGTGATCTGTACCGTTGGCAAGAACGGTGTGCTGAACGTAGGTATCAAGAACGAACTGCAGGCAGGTGGCAACATTGTGCCCTACCTGGCTTACGACAACTTCCGTCTGTATCGCATGGGCGACGCTGAGGAGGAAGAGGGTCCTGCATTCGAGCTCTATGACCTGAAGGCAAACGCAGGCGACTATGTGGCTGTATGCATGCCCTATGAGGTGAAGTCGGAGTACTTCGGTCAGGTATATCAGATTGCCGAGATTCAGGGTGGCAAGGCTGTGATTGTCCCCGTTGAGAGTGTGGCTACCGGTGTGCCTTGTGTAGTAAAGGCTACTGGCGAGAATAATATCAAGGAAGGTGATGTGACACTTTCGTACACTACTCCCAAGGCTGGCGTGTCATTGTGGGACAACACCATGATGCAGGGTGACCTGAACAAGCTGACCTGGACAGCCACCGCTGTGGATGGCTCCGACATCAAGGTGGCTGACCTTACTTACGTAGAGGCTGATTTGGCTCACATGGACTTCACCTGTACCATTGAGAACAATGCCGCAGCACGCTTCTGGGCTCAGAACCCTGAATATGCTGCCGAGACTCCTACAGCCATTTCAAAGTACATCAACCTGCCTACCTGCAACCGTACTGACCAGCCCAACCCCATCAGCATCCCTGTTGTGGTAAGTGAGGCTGCCCAGACCTTGCAGTACTGCCTGACCGAGGACATGGTGGCTGCCGAGACCGTGACTGTTCCTGCAGGCAAGAGCGTGGCAGAGATCTACAACCTGTTGCCCGGTCTCACCTATTATTATAAGTCGGTAGATGGCAAGTCTGCCGGTAAGTTTACCGTAGGTGGCAAGCTTCGCATGATGATGATTGGCAAGAATGTAGTCAATATGCGCGATTTGGGTGGTAAGAAGACCGTTGACGGTCGCTACGTGAAGTACGGCAAGCTGTACCGTAACGCAGAGTTCCGAGGTAACACCTTCAGCATCACCGATGCAGAGCTTCAGGCATTGCTCGCCCTGAACATTGGTGCCGAGGTTGACCTTCGCAACGAGGATGGTAACAAGCCTTGGTTGCCCAAGCCCGTACGTGATGAGAACTTCTACTGGGCACAGGGTAAGAACTACATTGCAAACGGTCCTGGCAAGATGTATGACAAGGTAGCCATTCCTCACCTCAAGGCTGAGTTTGAGCTCATCGTCAAAAACCTCAAGTTGGGTCATGCTGTTGACTTCCATTGCCGTATTGGTGCTGACCGTACCGGTTTCCTCGCTTTCCTGCTTGAGGGTCTGCTCGGCGTGAGCGAGGCAGACATCCTGCTCGACTACGAGACCACCTCATTCTCAGAGGCAGGTCTGCGTACCAAGGCTGATGGTGACGGCGATGCTGCAGCAAGCTCATACGAGAAGGTTATCCCTGCAGAGTTCCGCAGCAAGATTCCCGAGGGTGGTACCCTCCGCGATGTGTTCGAGGCATACTTCATCAATACCCTCGGCGTAGATAAGACCCTCATCGACGAGTATCGCGAGATTATGCTCGGTGACACTCCTCTGCCCGACATGAACGATGGCCAGATGGCAGCTTGTGTTGAACTCCTTGACAAGGAGGTAAAGAATGCAGAACTGTATGTGTTTGGTGAGGAGTACGGCCAGTACACCCTTGCAGATCAGGCGTCTGTAGATAAGTATAAGAGTGCCGTAGAGTCAGCCTCTGCTTTGCTTGGCAAGACTGAGGGCGTAGGACTGGATGCTGTGAAGGATTGCCTGAAGAGTGTTGTTGAGGCTCGCGATGCTATGGTGGCAGCCAATCCTTTGAACATGCCTAAGGCAGGTGACAAGTTCAACATCAAGAGCAAGTCTTACAACAAGACTGTTGTGCCCACTAGCAAGAATAATAACTGGACTATGTACAACTTTACTGCTGCCAAGTGCATATTCACCTTCGATGGCACGAATGTTGTAAACGACAAGACAGGCTTTGTATTCGGCTACGATGCAGCGAGTGGTCTGGCTACCGGTGCAGAGGCAGAGGCAGGTGTCGTTGCAGCTACCCTTGTGCCCTCACAGGCTTCTACTCCTGGTTGCTACAACATCAAGATTGGCAACTATACCTTGGTGACATGCAACAAGGCCGATGTAAACCTCACGGTTACGGATATGCCTGACAGCGATGCCGATGTCATCCTTGTGAAGGTTGACGCCGGTGGCGATGGCGTGCAGGATGTAGAGATGGCCGCTGAGTCGGTTCAGGGCTACAACCTGGCAGGTCAGAAGGTAGGCGCTGGTTACAAGGGTATCGTTGTAAGCAAGGGTCGTAAGACGATTGTGAAGTGATCGGAGAAGACAGAAATGAATGACAAGGCATTCCTGTTCTGGGAAGTATAGGAATGACCACGAATGTATAGGAAAAGGGGCTTTGTGGGCCCCTTTTTCTTGTTTAATGCGTCAAAAAACGTCAAAAATGTATAAATTATCTTATAAAATGTTCGGTAGATAAAGAAAAATAAGTAATTTTGCATCCGTAAATCGGATTATGTACATTTGTAGATAACTAAAACTTTTAAAATACATGAAAAAACTAGGGCTTTTCAGCGGTAAAGGTAGTGCGGTTTGCCGTGTCGTCCTGTCGGCATGTGTGATGTTCGTGTCAGCAGGAACATCGCGTGCTCAGCTTGTCATCAATGAAATCATGCAGTCGAATGTGGACTGCCTCTTTCAGGATAATCAATATCCCGACTCATGGGTAGAGCTCTACAATGCAGGAAAAAATACAGAGAAACTCTCGGAATATAAGTTAGGCTTGTCAGACAAGGCCAACGAAGCCTCTAAGCTCTTCGGCAACAACGACTGGGGTTGGGGCTGGGGTTGGGGCTGGGGAGGCTCCTCCGAGAAGGAAATCAAGCCCGGCGAGCGCGTGCTCATCTATTGCGACCAGGAGAGTGGCGACCAGCATACAAACTTCCGTCTGGAGTCGGGAAAGGGCTGTGTGCTCTTCCTCTTCAAGAATGATAAGCTGACCGACCAGTTGCCTGACACCTTGAAGAAGCAACCCGCGCCCAACATTGCCTATGGACGTGAGAAGGATGGTGGCAAGGAGTGGGGCTATATGTTGAAGGCCACGCCCAATGCAGCCAATAGCGGTGGCATCTGTGACCGCAAGCAGATACTTGATGACCCTGTGTTCAGCGTACCCGCCAAGGTGTTCCGTCAGGGTGAGGAGTTTGCGCTTACCATTGAACTGCCCAAGGATGCACCTGAAGGCACCAAGATATACTATACTACCGATGGCAGCGAGCCCACTACGAGCAGCAAGAATTCCACTTCGGTAAGTATGACCATCAACAAGAGTACCGTGGTACGTGCCAAAGCCATCTGCAAGGGTTGGCTTTCGCCTCGCAGCCTCACTCAGTCGTATGTGTGTCTGGACCGTGACGTGACCTTGCCCGTATTCTCGCTGGTTACCGATAAGAAGCATTTCTATGACAATTCGACGGGTATTCTTGCCTCTGCCAATGTGACGGACAAGAGCAAGGAGTGGCGTCGCCCCGTCAACGTTGAGTTTTTTGAAGATACAAACCTGGACTCTTGTGTGGTGAACCAGCTTTGTGAGACACGCGTGTCGGGTAACTGGACCCGCAGATTCCCTCTGCGCACGCTTGCCGTCTATGCCAACAAGCGTTTTGGCACAAAGCACTTCAAATATGAGTTCTTCCCCGAACTTCGTCCCGGAAGCAAGGACTTCAAGTCGGTATTGCTCCGCAACTCCGGCAACGACTTCCCCTTCCTGTATTCGCGCGACGCTATCCTGCAGGCCCAGATGGCCAAGCATTGTGATGTGGACTGGCAAGCCGGTCGTCCCGCCATCATCTTTATCAACGGCGAGTACAAGGGTATGGTCAACATCCGTGAGCGTAGCAACGATGATGGCATCTACAGCAACTACGACGGATTGGAGGACATCGACATGGTGGAGAACTGGGGTGAGCTGAAAGCAGGTAGTCAGCAGAACTGGAATGACTTTAATAATTTCAAGAACTCAACTCATACCTACCAGCAGTGGGAAAAGCAGCTTGACGTCAAGGAATTCATCAACGTGATGATTGCCAACGTCGTTCATTGTAACCTGGACTTCCCCGGCAACAATATCTGCTTCTGGCGTCCCTCGGCAGCTGATGGTCGCTGGCGTGTGCAGATGAAGGATGTGGATTACTCCTTCGGTATCTACGACCGTCCTACCAATACCAATACCTCTGACATCATGAATGGTGATGTGTATAAGATCAAGGTGGATTATGATTACATCAAGTGGCTCTACAACAGCAACTATGATTCACACTACAGCTGGGGTAATGGTAGCGGTTCGACTGCACTCTTCCGCAACTTGATGCAGAACACGCAGTTTAAGAACGAGTTCCTTGACCGTCTGGCTATCTACATGGGTGACTTCCTGAGCTTCGAGCAGACATGGGAAGATACCTGGGAGCCTTGGTCGAAGTCTATTGAGGAGGAAATCAAGTACCATCGTGAACTTTATGGCCTTGCCGCTGACGGATACCAGAAAGAGCTGGAGAAGGCTAAGACCTGGTTGCAGACGCGCATCCCCTATGTCTATCAGCATGAGCAGAGTTACTATAAGCTGGGTGCAGTTACCCCCATTACCATCTATAAGGATGTGGAGGGCGCTCCCGTGAAAGGTGAAAACAACAGCCATCGCCAGAACGACACCGACCTGACGTTTAATGATGTGAAGCTCAGTCGCTCTTACTATAATGGCAGTTTCTTTGCCAATCGTAGCATCACATTGGAGTCGGCTGCCGTGGATGGCTGGGAAATCACAGAGGATTATGGTACGGGTGAACCTGTGCAGATGACGGTGGAAGGTCCTAAGCTTTCCTATAAGATTCCTACTGGTTGTAGGGGTGTAAGCGTGGTGGCACGTACCGAGACGGGTAATGGTGTGATGGCTCAGTATAACCTGGATGATGAAGCAGCACAGGAATTCTATGATATGTCTGGTCGTCGCCTCAGCAGTCCTCAGCGTGGCGTGAACATCATCAAGACACGCAACGGGGTGAAGAAGGTGATGACGAAGTGATTCATAGTTCATAGTTCATAGTTCACAGTTCATAGTCCACAAATTATAGTTGACTTCGTCGAGTTCTACGGCCTCCACAGTTAGCTGGAAAAGCGTTGGATTGTTGACTTCATTTTACTTCTCGCAAAGCAAAAAGAGGGTGCAATTGTAAAAAAAGAAAGCTTTTCTTGCGAAAAGTTTGGAGATTTGAATAAAATGTATTAACTTTGCACCCGCATTTGAGAAGAGATGCCTTGGGCGATTAGCGCAGCTGGTTCAGAGCATCTGCCTTACAAGCAGAGGGTCGGCGGTTCGAATCCGTCATCGCCCACAAAGGAAATAAGGTGCATCTCTTCATAGACGAATGTCATGGGCGATTAGCGCAGCTGGTTCAGAGCATCTGCCTTACAAGCAGAGGGTCGGCGGTTCGAATCCGTCATCGCCCACAAACACAGTGTTTAGTATATACTTATTTATATTTCATTCATCAAGAAAAACATTATTCAAGAAGGAATTTAGATGAGTCGTGCCCGTGATGGTTGCGGCTTTTATTTTAAATTTATACCGAAATTATGGAACTTAATTTGTTGACGGCAATTTCGCCAATAGACGGTCGTTATAGAGGTAAGACAGATGCCTTGGCGGCTTATTTCTCTGAGTATGCCTTAGTGCGCTATCGCGTGCGCGTAGAGGTAGAGTATTTCATAACCTTGTGTGAGCTGCCATTGCCTCAGCTGAAGTCATTCCCTGGTGAACTTTTTGAACGCCTGCGTGATATCTACCGCAATTTCTCGGTAGAGGATTCTCAGCGTGTGAAGGATATTGAGTCGGTGACTAACCATGACGTGAAAGCTGTAGAGTATTTCATCAAGGAGCAGTTTGATGCCATTGGTGGTTTGGAGGCATATAAGGAGTTCATCCATTTTGGGTTGACTTCGCAGGATATCAATAATACCAGTGTGCCCTTGAGCATCAAGGATGCCTTGGAACAGTGCTACTATCCTCAGATAGAAGAACTTATTGCACAGTTGCGTGAGTATGCAGAGGAGTGGAAAGAGGTGCCCATGCTGGCTAAGACTCACGGACAGCCTGCAAGTCCTACCCGTCTGGGTAAGGAAGTGATGGTATTCGTGTATCGTCTGGAGCGCCAGTTGGCTATGCTGAAGGCATGTCCTATCACGGCTAAGTTTGGTGGTGCTACGGGTAACTACAATGCACACCACGTGGCATACCCCGAGTATGACTGGCGTGCTTTCGGTTCTCGCTTTGTAAGTGAGAAGCTTGGCCTGGAGCGTGAGGAATACACAACACAGATCAGTAACTATGACTGTCTGGCAAGTGTGTTCGACGGTATGAAGCGCATCAACACCATCATCATTGACCTTGACCGTGACTTCTGGCAATATGTGTCTATGGAGTATTTCCGTCAGAAGGTTAAGAAAGGTGAGGTGGGTAGTAGCGCAATGCCTCATAAGGTAAACCCTATCGACTTTGAGAACAGCGAGGGTAACCTGGGCGTAGCTAACGCCATTTTGGCTCACTTGGCTCAGAAGTTGCCTATCAGCCGTCTGCAGCGTGACTTGACCGACAGCACCGTGCTGAGAAACGTGGGTGTACCTATGGGTCACATGGTGATCAGCATTCAGAGTACATTGAAGGGTTTGCGCAAGCTCGTGCTGAACGAGGAGGCCATCAACCGTGACTTGGATGGTTGCTGGGCAGTAGTGGCAGAGGCTATTCAGACCATTTTGCGTCGTGAGGCTTACCCCAACCCCTATGAGGCATTGAAGGCTTTGACCCGCACGGGTGCTGGCATCAGCGAGAGTACCATCAAAAACTTTATTGAGGAGCTCGAGGTGAGTGAATCTGTTAAGGAAGAACTTAGAAAGATTACACCACATACCTATACCGGTATGTAAAATTGGATAACGCATACATTTAAATTTAGAATAAATACATTTTAGTTTATATTATGGCAACAGAAGACGAGAGCTGGAGAGAGAAATTCTCCAACACAAATGAGAATGGTGACCGTGAGGGTTATCGTCCCAGTAGTAGTAACTCAGGTCGTACTCAGCGTCCCCGCATAACACGTCCTGCATATAGTGCAAGTTCAAATGGTGAGCAGCGCTCTTATCGTCCTCGCGTAAATCGCGACAGTGACCAGGGTAGCTTCCGTCCCAGCTATCAGCGTGAAGGTGGCTATTCGTCACGTGAGCCTCGTGAACCCCGTGAGGGTGGTTTCCGTCCCAGCTATCAGCGTGAGGGTGGCTATCAGCCACGTGAATCACGTGAGCAAGGCGACAACGAATTCCGTCCCAGCTATCAGCAGCGTGGTGGAGGTTACGGTCAGCAGCGCGGTGGCGGTTACGGTCAGCAGCGCGGTGGCGGTTACGGTCAGCAGCGCGGTGGTGGCTACGGTCAGCAGCGTGGTGGCGGTTACGGTCAGCAGCGCGGTGGAGGTTACGGTCAGCAGCGTGGTGGCTACGGTCAGCAGCGTGGTGGCTACGGTCAGCAGCGTGGTGGTGGCTACGGTCAGCAGCGCGGTGGAGGTTACGGTCAGCAGCGTGGTGGATTCGGTGGTGGTCGCCAGCAGCAGCGTGGTGGTTACGATCCCAATGCAAAATATAGCGCAAAGAAGCGTATTGAATATAGCGAGGCACACATTGATCCCAATCAGCCCTTGCGCTTGAACAAGTTCCTTGCTAACGCAGGTGTCTGCAGCCGTCGTGAGGCAGATGACTTCATCCAGGCAGGTGTAGTAAGCGTAAACGGCAATGTAGTTACCGAATTGGGAACTAAGGTAATGCGCAGCGACACCGTGATGTTCCACGATCAGCTCGTTACCATCGAGAAGAAGGTTTATGTACTTCTGAACAAGCCCAAGGACTATGTGACTACCAGCGATGATCCTCAGAACCGCAAGACGGTAATGGATCTCGTTCAGGATGCTTGCCGTGAGCGTATCTATCCTGTAGGTCGTCTTGACCGTAACACAACCGGTGTGCTGCTTCTTACCAACGATGGTGATTTGGCAAGCAAGCTGACTCATCCTCAGTTCCTGAAGAAGAAGATTTATCACGTTCACCTTGATAAGAATGTAACAGCTGCTGACATGCGCCAGATTGCAGAGGGTATTACCCTTGATGATGGTGAGATACATGCAGATGCCATCGAGTATTCAAGTGAGACTGACAAGAAGCAGGTGGGTATCGAAATCCACAGCGGTCGCAACCGTATCGTTCGTCGTATCTTTGAACACTTCGGCTATCGCGTAGTTAAGCTCGACCGCGTGTTCTTTGCAGGCCTTACCAAGAAGAACCTTCGTCGTGGTGACTGGCGCTACCTCACCGAGAAAGAGGTTAACATGCTGAGAATGGGCGCATTCGAGTAAATGAAATAATTAGAAATGAAAAGTGAAAAGTACAACGTGCTTGTCACTTTTCATTTTTAACATATAATCTACAAAAACATAAGTGAAAGACTTGAGGTGTTGAAGTCGGTTTCATGTTGTTAATGTGATTCTGTACTTCTTGCTTTTCGCTTTTCGCTTTTCATTATTATTATGAAAAGAACAAAAGTTATTGACGCTCTGAAGCGTACCGACTTCGGAAGCGATATTGTAGTAAAAGGCTGGGTGCGCAGCAAGCGTGGCAGCAAGGGCATCTTCTTCATTGCCTTGAACGATGGTAGTACCATCAAGAACATCCAGATTGTGGGTGATGAGGCTAAGTTTGAGGAAGAGACTGTAAAAGCCATTACTACGGGTGCCTGTGTTAGTATTGAAGGTACTCTGGTAGAGAGTCCTGCTGCGGGTCAGAACAGCGAGATTCAGGCCAACAAGATTGAAATCCTGGGTACTTGCGACAATACCTATCCCTTGCAGAAGAAGGGTGCAAGTTGGGAGTACCTTCGTACGGTGGCTCACCTTCGTCCACGTACAAACACCTTTGGCGCCATCCTTCGTATTCGCCACAACATGGCTATGGCCATCCATACCTATTTCCATGAGCATGGATACTTCTACTTCCATACTCCTCTCATCACAGCAAGCGACTGTGAGGGTGCAGGCCAGATGTTCCAGGTAACCACCAAGAACCTCTATGACCTGAAGAAGGATGAGAATGGCAGCATCATCTATGATGACGATTTCTTTGGCAAGCAGACCTCTCTGACCGTATCTGGTCAGTTGGAGGGTGAGCTGGGTGCTACTGCATTGGGCTCTATCTATACCTTCGGTCCTACCTTCCGTGCAGAGAATAGTAACACCCCTCGTCATCTGGCAGAGTTCTGGATGGTGGAGCCTGAGGTTGCCTTCATGGATCTTGAAGAGCTGATGGCTCTTGAGGAGGACTTCATAAAGTATTGTGTACGTTGGGCACTTGACAACTGTAAGGATGACCTTGAATTCCTTAACAAGATGGTTGACAAGGGGCTTATTGAGCGTCTTGAGGGTGTATTGAAGGATGAGTTCGTTCACCTTCCCTATACTGAGGGTATCAAGATTCTGCAGGAGGCGATCAAGGCAGGTAAGAAGTTTGAGTTCCCTTGCGAGTGGGGTGATGACCTGGCCAGCGAGCATGAGCGTTACCTCGTAGAGGAGCACTTCAAGAAGCCTGTCATCATGACCAACTATCCTAAGAAGATCAAGGCCTTCTACATGAAGATTGATG